>VFJW01000018.1 GCA_009885845.1 Geobacter sp. | reverse complement strand
CGGTCGAGAAACACCAGATCGGGAAGCCATTTTTTCGCCATAATCAGTGCTTCGTCGCCGTTCTTCGCCTCCTGCACTTCATAGCCACGATGACTCAGAAAATGTGCCAGAGATAGCCTGATGCTCTTTTCGTCGTCGATGATAAGCGCTTTCATGGTCTGTTTTCCCTCATTGGCAGGGTTACGGTGAACGTTGCACCGCAGTCTCTATTGTTACACGCCGTCAAGGATCCGCCATGCGCCACTGCGATATTTCTGCTGATGGCGAGACCGATTCCAGCCCCGTTTTTCTTCGTGGTATAAAACACATCAAAAATTTTCTCGGCAAATTCTTCGGATATACCGCACCCCTCATCTATCACATTGATGCGCACGCTTCGGTTATCTGCCATTACTGCGAGACAAACTGCGCCTCCTGGAACGGTAGCGTCTATGGCATTCTTCAGGAGATGTACCAGTATCTCCACAAGTTTATCCGCATCCCCCCATATCCAAAGATCCTGGGTCGAACAATCAATTGAGATTGTGATCTTATTTTCCCCGGCAAACATTTCAGTCGCCTTGACGGACGCTTCGATGACATTCCCGAGATGTACTTTCCTCCGCCGGATCCGCAACTCACGGGTACATTCGAGCAGGTCTTCAACAAGAGTGTTGAGCCTCCGGGCTTCACTCTGGAAGGAGTCCAAGAGCTGTTTTTGCGCCGGGTTGAGTTGCAGTTCCATGTCAAAAATCTGCCCAACTGCTGTCATACCAAAAAGGGGATTGCGCATTTCGTGTGCGACACCTGCGATCATTTCCCCCATGGCTGAAAGACGATTTTTCTGTTGCATTTCATTCCGAATAGCTAATATTTTACTCAAGTCCTTGAAATTGATGATGTTGCCGACAATCATCCCGTCATCCCCTTTCAGGCTGAACCGGGAATAACCGATGACCATCTGATCATCTGAAGAGGTGTTGATGGCAATTTCGCCGGAATCAAAGCCGCCGGCAATCCGTTCATGGATCTCTGGGCAGATTTCATACAAGTAACGACCGACAACGCCCTCCCCTGTCTTGTTAAATAAATGCCCTGAATACGGATTGGCCAGATCTATTCGCAGGTTGAGGTCGGTGACCAGTATCCCGCTCTCGATATTATTAATGATGGACTGAAAAAAAGTATTCCTCTCCTCCAGGGCTCTGTACGCGGTCATCAACTTTTCTTCGGTCTGTTTGCGGTCGGTAATGTCAAAAATCATGCCGTCGACATGGATGGGCGTACCGGCTTTGTCGCAGATAGCACGCCCATGTTCTGAGACATAACGGATCTGGCCATTCTTGTGCCTGATCCGGTATTCTATCTGAAATGGAAGATCGGCGGCTACTGCCTGCTTCACCGTATCCAAGACCTTTTCACGATCTTCCGCGACGATGAGCCCTCCGAGACTGCACAACTTTCCGGGCGGCAGTTCTTTACAGCCATAGCCGGTAATAATGTCAACCATGCCATTGAAAAAATCGACCTGCCCGCCGACAATTTGCTGCCGATAGAGGATGCCGGGAAGGTTGTCCGCGAGAGTACTAAAGGAGCGTTCACGCTCCTTTAGCTGCTGTTCCATCTTGTATCGGTAGAGGGCAATTTCGATTGTGGAACGCAATTCACCAGCGTTGATAGGTTTTTGTATGTACCCGTAGGGTTGTGTTAACTTGGCAGAATCGATAGTTGCGTTGTCCGCAAAAGCCGTCAAATACACAATCGGCAGATCAGTTATCCTCAGAATGTTCTCTGCGGCTTCGACACCGGTCATCTCTCCTCGTAGCTGTATATCCATCAGAATAAGATCCGGACTCAGCGCCACGGCTTTTTCCACCGCTTCGCTACCATTAGTGGCCACCGCACACACATCATAACCCATGCCGGATAATATCTTCCGGACAAGTTCTGAGGAGAGACTCTCGTCTTCCACTATTAAAATACGCGCTGTCGTCATTGATCAGTCTCTCCCGAGCACATCATGTATCGCTCCCGAAAATCCCAGCCTGAGGGTGTGGGTAGCAACGCTGTTACAGGTTATCTGGAAAAATTTAAAGTTATTATCAGAGTACGAGAAAAAAAGCTAGCTGCATGCTAATATTTTAATTGTTACGAATGAAACAGACTGGCCACGGCCTCTGCTCAACTCAGACAGACTCCCGGTGTCTGAAAATCGGACATGTATTGATTTTGTACACCATCCTGATTTTCCCGCCTGAAGCGCCCTCCAATAATTAACACCACTTGTATATTCGGGTATCCTGTGTAGAATACCAAGTTTGAATTTATCTGAATTCGTACAGCTGCCGGGGTGTTCACTACGGCATGTCGTTACAACATTCCGTATTTTATAAAGTTTTATTTTGCGCAACACCTCATGACCGTTGGCATAAAGGGTGCAGTTACTTTCCGTCAATTCAGCAGGAGGAGGGTATCTTGAATATACCGGTAGTAAGGAAGATCATGATTTTGGATTTGATCTGTATCATCACGGAGACGCAGTATGCATGAGAGGGACATCAGACTGCATGGGAAGATGGGCGACCGGGTCGAATATTTTGTTATGGTCGCAGGCACCGCGGACTATCAACAGTTTTTTTTCAATATCGTTCAGGACGATGATAACCTGCGCATTTTCTCGGCCGGCAACGAATTCACACTTTCTCCTGAGGGGATCAGACACCAGGGGAATGGCGGCAATTTCTGCGAATACATGTTCGGGATGGATCAGCCCTCGTCAGACCTCTTCAAGCTGGAGATCATCAACCGCCTGGTCATGTACGGGGCCCGCTCCGATAACAAAGCCGGCAGCGTCAGTTTCAGTGACCTTACGAGCGGAGGCGAGACGTACGGCAATATCTTTTTAGATGGGAACGCCGTCTGCAACTATTTCTTTTTTGTCCATTCCAGCCAGATGCTCTCCCGCAAATTGAAGAGCCAGCAGGAAGATCTGGTTAAACGTGTCGGCAAGTTGCTCAAGAGATCCGAGTCTGTCGGCACGGAACGGGATGACACCATCGTCACCGAAGTCTTTCCGCTGCTCAAGGACGCGACTTCCCAGCTCTTTATCGTCAAGTTGATCAACCACAAGCATCGCGAATACCGCGACCTGTTCCGCGAGCTCTATTACAACAACAAATACATCGCTGATGATGACTTTGATCGTTTGGTCAAGCTTGCGGAAACAAACGGGATCGACAGCTATCAGCAGGAACGCATGCGCATCGATGTCATGTACCGGCACCCGGCAAACAAGCGCGTCGTTGACGAGTATCGCAATATTCTCCTGGCCTGTAACAGGAAGGGAGAGATTAGTACCCTGCATAATGCCCGACTGACCCGTCTCAAAAAACTGTCAGTGCGTAACAAGATTCCCGCTGCACTCTTACACACCCTGGACGAGATGCTCAATAAGGGGCGCAATCTGGCCAGCAGTGCCGAGCAGGACTACCTGGCCTCCACCCGCGAGGTGCTGCAGGGAATCTTTCTGCGAGAAAAGAATATTGAGAGCGCCATCGACCATGAGGACATGCTCAAACTGATCAGGGCAAAAAAGAGCGCCCTTGAGAACAGCGACAATTCTTTCGATCGGCTTATGATCGAAGCCAGCAAGGAATGCGACGAAAAAATCCGCGACGGGGCCGACCCGTCACTGCTGACCGATCTTACCTATGCGGTAACCTATCTTGATCGCTTCGATACGGTTGCCAACTTCGTCAGCCAGCTTGCCTTCATGCAAAATGTGCGGGTTACCGTAAAGATGCTGCTGGGGGTTCTGGAGCACAAGGTCGCCTTCGATAAGCTCAAGAAGGGCTGTTTTCATGATCTTTTCATTCGTGAACTGTTCGAGAATGTCTATCTTGGCCGTTTCGGACGGCGCAAGGTCACGGCACTGATGGATGGTCTGGCCGGAATTGAAGCTGGCACGTCATCCATCGAAGAACTCCACCGGCTGCTTAATCAGATCGATCAGGAGGAATATATCTCTATTGTCCTGCTGGAGCATATTCCGGACCGCATCCGCGGTTTCTACGCAAAGTTCGACATCAAATCGACACAGGAGGCGCTGCGCCGCGAGTTCACCGATGAGTTGAAAGCCAAAAAACAGATCCAGTCAGATATTCCCGACCACCTCTTTACCGAAACAATTTTGACCCTTAAAAAGGAGGCCATGTATCTCCATACCCTGCTTCCTACCATTATCTCGGAGTGTAACCTGATCCTGCGTGAGGACTTTCTCAAAAACTCCGGACTCGACCGCTTTTATGTGGAGGAGCTGGAGCGGGACTATTTTGAGAAAAACGGTCTGGACATCGAGGACCTGTATCAGATACGGAAGGGATTGAACTGAACAAAATCCATCATTCTGAAAACAGGAAGAAATACTACATGCCAAACTCACCATTTATGAACATCACTGTGCCCAGTAAGTACAATACTTTCATCTTTCTCGTGCTTGTTGTCTCCGGCCTGGCGGGTAATTATTTCAAGTACCCTGTTTTCCTCAATATTGATTTTATCTTTGGCAGTATCTTTGCCATGCTTGCGTTGCAGTTTTTCGGAATCGGCAGAGGTATTCTGGCAGCAGCCATAATCGCAAGCTACACCTATGTCATCTGGAATCATCCCTACGCCGTTATTATTATGACGGCAGAAGTAATTGCTGTGGGCTGGCTGGTAGAGCGGCGTAAAATCGGGATGGTGCTGGCCGATATGATTTATTGGCTCATAGTGGGCATCCCGCTTGTCTACCTGTTCTATCACGTTGTCATGGGCTCTTCCCTCAGCAGCACCTATATTACCATGACGAAGCAGGCGGTAAACGGCATAACAAATGTCCTTATTGCCCGGTTGATCTTTACCGGATATACCCTGCACACTCGAACCGCTCTCACCTCGTATCGTGAAATATTCTGCAACCTGCTGATATCATTTGTGCTCTTTCCTATCCTTGTTATTTTGATGATCAGTAGCAGAAACGATTTTACCGAGACTGACCTCAGCATAAAACACTCGCTCATCGAGAATATTCAACACGAACATCTTATTCTGGACAACTGGGCGTTAGATAGAAGAACAGCCATTGTCAATCTGGCGGGTATGGCTGCAACCAGAACGTACCAGCAGATGCAACCGCGTCTGGAACAGGCAGCAAAGGCTGATCATAATTTTTTGCGAGTCGGACTTCTTGACAAAGAAGCAACCACAACAGCGTACTTTCCTTTGACTGATGAGCAGGGGAATAACAATATCGGCAAAAATTTTGCTGACCGCCCATACATTCTGTCACTCAAAAGAACTCTGAAACCGATGTTATCTGAAGTAGTCATGGGCAAAATGTCTCCACCTAAGCCTATTGTCACAATGCTTGCTCCAATTGTTCTCAAAGGAGAATACAACGGCTATATTGCCGGCGTCCTCAACCTGGAGCATATAAAGCAGAATTTTGAAATGAGTATGCGTGAAAACGACATGCTCTATACGCTCCTTGACAGCGTTGGTAACATTATTATGACGAATCGGGCCGATCAAAAGGTTATGACGCCCTTTGATCGCGGGGAAGGAATACTCTCTAAAACTGATACGCAAATTGATCAGTGGATACCGGTTCTTCCTCCCTTTACTCCTGCGTCGGAACGATGGAAAATGTCATCATACGTTGCTGAAACGGGAATAGGATCTCTAAATGAATGGAAATTGATTCTTGAGCAACCGGTCGCTCCCTTCCAAAAGGCACTCTTTGACAAATACACGAACCGGTTGACCATATTGCTCTTCATAGTGTTTGGAGCGTTGGTACTGGCGGAGATAATAAGCCGAAGATTCGTTCGTACCCTCGAACAGTTAAATCAGATAACCCGTCATCTGCCATCTCAAATCCTGAACAACATTCCCGTTGTATGGCCAGAGAGTCATATTTTCGAATTACATATCCAGATCGACAACTTCAAGGAAACAGCCACTGCTCTTAGCCAGCAGATTCAAGATATTCAAAAAATAAACATGTCTCTGGAAGAACTCGTGGAAGAGCGCACGAATGCTTTAGTGGCAAGTGAAGAAAAGCACCTGTCAATTTTGCTGACGGCTATCGATGGTTTCTGGTTTACTGATGCGGAAGGACATCTGCTGGAAGTTAATGAAACCTACTGCCATATGAGTGGGTATAGCAAGCAGGAACTTTTGGCAATGCGCATTTCCGACCTTGATGTCAATAAATCTGGCAAAGATGTAACTGTTCATGCGCATAAGATTATTTCGCTCGGAAACGATCGTTTTGAGTCTGTTCATCGTCGTAAAGATGGAACAGAATTTAACGTCGAAGTCAGTGCTAAATACTACCCGATTGAGGACGGTCGATTTGTAGCGTTTTTGCATGACATTACCGAACGCAAAAATATGGAAAAAGAGAGACAGAACCTTGAGCAACAGTTTTATGAAGCTCAAAAGTATGAGTGTTACGGATTGTTGGCCAGCGGGATTGCCCATGATTTCAATAACATACTAGCCATCATCATGACGCAGTGTTCTTTAGCAAGAATGGATTCCTCTAACATTAGCAGTTACGCATCAGAATTGGAAAAAGCTGTCATACGTGGAGCTGATCTCTGCCGGCAGTTATTAACCTATTCGGGCAAGGCAAGCGTAACAAAAACACAGATTGATATGAGGTTGCTTACTGATGAAATGATCAATCTATTGAAGGCGACCATTTCACCAAACATTAATATCAGGCTTGACTGTTTGTCCGATAATCCAGTGGTGTATGGAGATTCGAGCCAGATGAGACAGGTCGTCATGAATCTGGTCATTAATGCATCAGAAGCTATTGGCTCGGAAAACGGTACCATTAAAGTGTCGCTCACTGATGAAATTATTACAGAAGATACTCCCTTGAAAAACATACTACTCAATAAAATAAATCCTGGCAGGTATATCTGTCTTGAAGTCACTGATAATGGCTGCGGAATGAATAAGGAAGTTATGCAGAGGATTTTTGAACCGTTTTATACAACTAAAACTACCGGTCGCGGTCTTGGAACTTCAGCAATTCTTGGTATCGTGAAATCTCACAATGGTTCATTGGTCCTGAACAGTATTCCGGGATGCGGCACAACTTTCAAAATCTTTTTCCCCCCGTGTGCCGCTACCCTTATGACAGAAGATGCCCTCCAAGGCAGCCGGACAGAAGACTGGAAAGGCTGCGGTACTATATTACTTGTAGACGATGAGAATGTTATTTTACAATCAGTGAGTTATATGCTGAAGAAACTGGGATTTACGGTTATTGAAGCCAAAAACGGTGAAGAAGCCCTGGAGCTCTTCCGGCTGAATTTTTCAGACATAGATCTGGTGCTCACGGATATTGGAATGCCGGTCATGAGCGGGTATGATTTATACTGTGAATTAAAGAAGATAAAACCTTCACTGCCGATTATTTTATCAAGCGGCTATGCAGACTCCGATTTAAAATCGAAAATTGATGAGGATGGTCTGGCGGGTTTTCTCAATAAACCATACACCTTTGAAGAGTTACAAATTGTCTTAAAAGTATTTTTTGAGAATCATGTGATAAATGGATAACAGAGATACATGTTGCGGCAATGTGGCGCTTCATTACTGCTTGAGAGAACAGTCAGCAACCCACACGTGCACCAAGAAAGGATTAATTCGTCATGTCCTTCACCGGAGACCTGGCACAACTGCCGATCGTTGATGTTATTCAGCTGATCCATTCAACCCAAAAATCCGGCACCCTTACGATCACAAGCCGGAAGGGAGAAAGTCAGCTGGTTTTCAGTGATGGCTACTTTGTCAGTGCCAATCACCTGAACAACAGCGTTAGAATCGGCCAGATCCTGGTTGAAAATAATTTTCTTACACCTGAGGTACTAGACAAGGCTCTCTTCGACCAGAAAACAGCAGGCGGTGCCCACAAGCCATTGATTAGAATTCTGATCGAACAGGAGCAGATCAAACGTGAGGACGCGTATAAAGGACTGGAAAGCCTGATAGAAATGACCATAGTCGAGGCACTGACCTGGACCAGCGGCACGTTCTCAATGGATTTGGAAACGATCGAAATTAGTGATGAATACCGTTATTTTCCGGAGACACTCAACCAGGAAATACTGATAAATTCGCAGCATATTCTGATGGATGCCCTGCGGATTTATGACGAAAAAATGCGTGACGGGAAACTGGAAAGCATCTTTTCTTCAGAAAGTGCCGCTGTCGGAAATGACATTTCCTTCTCTGCGGACGGGAATCAGGCCGTTACTGCCGCCCTGCTGGGCCTTGATGCGCTTGATGAAATCGCTCCAAAAATTACCAAAAAATTCACCGGGTTTGAGGACAAGGATTATTTCGATGAGCATCGCAAGATAATAGCTGAAGAGCTGTATCCCCTTCCCCAAAACAGGCAGGATGAGCTGTGTACGTTCCTATCGAAGATTTCACGGCAATCACTGCCCGAGAAGCAGGACATACACCACTGCGCTCATTCCCTTGCAGTTATCATGTTCAGCCATGATTTATTTATGAAGTACGCCCTCTCTACGATATGCAGGAGCAGAAACCATGTCGTGTTTACAACTGACGACGATATCAGCCTTGATCTTTTCATTGATCAGTCGTTTTCACGCGGTCACCTGCCGGTCCTCGTTGTTGACGATCCCGTTTACATCGGCGAAGGCTATGAGGAAAGAACAGCCTCAATGTTACAAGAGAAACGTGAGAAATACCCGCTTCTCTCCATCCTGCAGCTGAGCAGTTCTCCTGAGCACCAGAGCCTTCAGCCACAAGCACTGGACGAGGGTGCTGAGGTGATTCTACCGCGTCCGGCTATGGGAGATTATTCCGATACGTATGTGGCTAAAATGATCGACTTCCTGCAGGCTTTCCGTTCCGTGCTGGAAAAATCTTTCGTTCAGCCTGGCCGGGCGGCTGCACGAAGACTTAAAGAAAGCATTACAGTCCTGACGATGCTTACAGAGCCGCCGTTAGCAGCGAGGGAACTTCTTAATTTTACTTCCGGTCTTTTTGAACGGGCTCTTATATTTGTCGTCGGAGCGGCGGAACTGACGGCTGAAAAGGGAATCGGCGTTACCGACAAAAAGAGTTCAGGAGCGACCGGGCCCCTGATGTTCAAGATTCCTCTTTACCAACAGCCTGTACTCTCTGTATTTGATGATGTTATTGAAAAGCAATGTTTGTTTTATGGTTTCACTTCCGATCCGATATTGAAAGATCACCTCTATACCGTTATTTCGCCGCCGCGTAGTCCCACAATACTGATACTGCCGCTCATCATGGCAGGAAAAGTCGTCGCCCTGGTCTACGCCGATTTCGGGCAACTGACGCCGACTCCGGTACTGATAGAGCATCTGGAGATCCTGTCCTGTGTTGCCGGTCTCGTGCTGGATAACTCGTACAACCTGAAAAGAATTGATCGGATGACCCAGCCTCTCAAGGCAAAGATTCATTAGTAACAGATCTTTACGGATATTTATTCTTTATATCTTCCATATGATTAGTAAAGCATTCCGGGCACATACTATGGGTGAATGCAGCATCTGAGTGCTCTGTGAAGTACCTTTCCAATTGATGCCAGGTGTTCTGGTCATCCCGGATCTTTTTGCAGTACATGCAGATCGGGATAAGGCCTTCCAGTTCCAGCACTCGAGACCTGGTTGTTGCCAGCTCCTCAATGCGCTTGTCCATCTCT
>VFJW01000108.1 GCA_009885845.1 Geobacter sp. | reverse complement strand
TGGGGCTGATGATGGTTTCCGGTTGTTTCTGGTCCAACCAGGTCAAGGGGAGTTACTGGGGGTGGGATCCGGTGGAGGTATGGTCGCTGGTTGCCTGGCTGGTGTATGGCATCTATCTGCATCTGCGGATAACCATGGGGTGGCGCAACCGCCGGTTGGCGATATATTCTCTGGTTGCTGTGGCGGTCATGCTTGTCAGCTACTGGGGCATTCCGTTTGTTTCCAGTAATTTCCATACCGGCTTCAGGATTGAACATTAGCAGAAAGGTTTGAATTGATGAAACGTATCAGCTCGGTTCTGCTCTACAATTCCAACTCGGCACATAGTAACGGAATAATGGAATAACGGAAAATTTTTAATACAGCTTGAATATTTTTTATTGACGATATTACTCATCCCACCTATTGTGTAATTACATTGTAATTCCATTCAGGAGGCGTTTTATGATTGCTCAGTTAGTTTCAATAGGCAATTCGAAAGGTATTCGTATCCCTGCCTCTCTGCTGCAGCAGTATCAGATGCACGGTACGGTGGAGATGTTGCCTGGCAAGGATGAAATAATTATTCGGCCGGTTTTTAGCGCCCCCCGTGAGGGATGGGACAAATCTTTCGCTGCCATGCATGAGCGTGGTGAAGATCTTTTGTTGATTGATGATTTGTTTGAAATAGAGGATTGGGAATGGAGCTGAAACAATACGCTATTTTCCTTATCAACCTTGATCCTACTGTCGGGCATGAGATCAAGAAAACCCGCCCTTGTCTGATTATTTCTCCGGATGAAATGAACAGACATCTGCAAACGGTTATGATTGCACCGATGACAACGAAGTCTCATGCTTATCCAAGCCGCGTCTCTTTGTTCTTCAAAGGTAAAAAAGCATGGATTGTTTTGGATCAGATTAGAACTGTTGATCGTGATCGATTAGTAAAAGAACTGGGTAAAATTGATTCTGGATCCGTGCTGAGTGTCAAAAAAGTAATTAGAGAAATGTTGGTCGAATAACTGAAAGGTGTCGCATTGATGAAACGTTTTGGCACGATTCTGTTCTATCTGGGCGGCATCGTCTGGATAGTGTATGCCGTAGTGAAATATCTTCTCGGATGGAATGTTACCATTCGCCAGTT
>VFJW01000170.1 GCA_009885845.1 Geobacter sp. | reverse complement strand
GCACCAGCCAGAGTACCACCGGGAAGTCCTGCTCCAGATAGGCGCCGGCTGCCGTTTCCACGGTATGGGCCGCCAGCAGGGTCTTGCCGCCGCCGGTGGGGATGCGCACACAGACGTAGGGCACCGTCTCCAGCCCATTGATAGCCAGATAGGGGCGGTAGGGGGCCTCCAGTATCTGCATGACCTCGTCATAGGCGGCCTTGGGGTCGCCGGAGAGACGCGCCGACTCAAGGAAGCGTTTGAGGATTTCCAAGGTGCGGCGTTGGTAGGGCTTCAGTTCGAGTTTGCGAGTATGCATCCGTGGTCACCGTGCCTTGATATCGTAGGGAATCTGCCGGAAGGTAATGTTCTCGCGGCGCAGCCGCTCGTCGCCCAGGCGTGAGGTCTCGCCGTAGATCACCTTTGGCCCGTCGTGGGGCGGGAGCAGTTGCAGCAGCTTGCCGGTCAGCACATTGCCCCCCTCCGGTCGCTTGTCCCCCAGGATGCCGTTGTAGAGCAGGTAATAGGCGGTGCCGTTGTGGATGCCGAGGAGGGGCGTTTTCCCATCGCCCTCTGGGAGAGGGGCGGGGGTGAGGGGTGTCCGCGTCTCGCAGAACCAGATATGCGCCGCCAAGGTTGGAAATTTGATAGCCCGGTTGATCTGGCCGTATTCATCGAAGATCGCCTCGCCCAGCCGGTAGAAGCGAAACCCGCCGCCCCCCTGCCAGTTCACCGCCTGCGAAATGCCCCCCTGCTCGCCTTCGATCACCTTTTTCAGGCGCGGCGCGCAGTGGGTCACGGCATGGTCACCCATTTCGATGCCTATATAGCGAAGCCCCATCTTATGGGCCACGGCTGCCGTGGTGCCGGAACCGAGGAAGGAGTCAAGCACCAGGTCGCCGGGTTTTGTGGTAAGCTCAAATACCCGCTTAATGAGAGCTTCCGGTTTTTTACTTTTTGGGAATTTGACTCCACCTTCGTTATGAAGATTGTTTGATAGCAAATCAGCCCAAAGGTTCGTTAATGGCTCACCTGCTATAAGTTCGCCATCGATTTCTTTCAGCTTGTCTTTATAAAACAGCCACCGCTGTCCATTGTTGAAATACATGTTTGAGTAACCATCTCGTTCAAGAAGATATACCTTTGAAGCATCTTCCTTTGAAATGTCAATCATTTGCCTAGCTGCTTCGCCTACATTGCTATAATCGGGGCGGGCAGGCTGAACAACCTTAGTGGAATTTTTGATTACAAAATCATTCAGCATATCCTCATATTCTTGACCGAGCTCTTTTTTCATTTCTTTCAGCTCTTTTGCCGTCTTGTGTAAGCTGGCAGCAAATGCCTGTGATAACGGGATCAGCTTCCAATTCTCATAATGTTCTTCAACGTTTGTTATGTATTGACCGTAGCGGTCATCACGTTCACGTCCGGTAAAGAGTCTATTTGGCTTCCAGTCATTCTTTGACTTCGCGTAGATCAGCAGGAAGTTTGTGGTTGTTACCAGGCCGGGGTTAATGGATTTATGGCCGGTTGCGGAACCCTGCTTGAAGGTTACGATTGATACCCTGTTTTTACGTCCAAAAATTTCATCCATAATCGTGATGAGATAGCCAAGTTCGTTGTCATCAATATGGACAAATATTGTCCCGTCCTGCGCAAGAAGCTGATGCAACATTTCCAGTCGCGGGTACATAACCGACAGCCAGATTGAATGCTCCAGGTTGTCATCGTAATGTTCAAATGCTTGTTCTGTATTGAATGGGGGATCAATAGAGATGCACTTCACCTGTCCGGCGTAATAAGGCAGCAGCGCCTTGAGGGCATCGAGATTGTCGCCCTGGATCAGCATGTTCTCCGTGGCCGCATCGCCGGCAGAAAGCTCCGGCGTCTCTTCCAGAAGCCGGTAAGGCGCATTCTGCGCGCTCTTCAGATCATGCTCTCTCGTAAGCCAGGTAAGGACAGGCATAAAACTCCTTGGAACGCCGGTGGGGGCGGGGGCTGCGTTGTGATGCGGGTGTGTCGTACAGGTTCAGGGGAATGTACCGCGTGGGCGGGTGGTTGCGCAAGGGTTTTGCGGAGTAATGAGTCCGAAACATTATCTTTTTTCTATCACTTACACCAGCCTAACTACCCAGATTTACCCAAAAATGGTGTAACAAAATGGAGTTGGATTTGCACTTTCCTGCATCTCGGGAGTGTTCAGAAGTCAAATAGGCGGTATGCAAATCTTCACGGAACGATCCGAGCTTTTCAGACTCTCTCCATTCAAGGTATTGATCAGAGAGAATTAACTCATCTATCCACGAATTGATTGTTTCGAGCCAGTAGTGAAAACTCTTATTCAGCACATAGCCTACTATCGCGGCTTCATCGAGTTTTCCACCGTGCTCGCCAAGCTTGAACCTTTGCACTCCTCCGGTTATTTCTCCGTCCAACCCAGTTAGATATTCGCGCTCTCTTTTCTTACTTGGAGGAGGAGGGAGCAACTTCCCTTCAATTGCAAATAAAGGATCATTTTTTGTATAAAGATGGCCTTCAACGAAAATGTGTCGGACTGGCTTTGCCGCAATATCAACTTTTCGTCTACCCCGCTGAGACGCTTCGTGCATGAAATGGCACAGTGGAAGATCGCATCGAGATTGAATGTCTAGAAAGCCGCAAAGCGATTCATTCAAATAATTCTCCGCGACATTTCTCGGGGTATCCGGATCGATCACCCAAATAGGCAGTTGCTTCCTGACAAATGAAACAATGGCCTCTAAAGACAGATTATGCGGCAAAACATCGTCTGATAACATGCCGCTTGAGACGCTTCCTGATCCAAATTTGTTCGCCAAACTCATTTAAAACCCCTGTTCTCTGAGTTCAGCAAAAGTCTCGTCTGCATCACGGATAGCAATGGATCGAATCCAATAACGAAGGAGGTTTGGCTTTATAAGGTAGATAACATTTTTTTCATAGAGGCGAACAATACGAGATATCTGAAGAGTCTTATGGTGTTGCCGTTGAATCAATATATTTAAATTCTCTTCCAATTTTTCAGGATCGCCGAAATCTATTTCCGGTTTGTCCCCAAAATAAAATGGAAAGCAGATCAGACCGGACATGACTATTGGTTTATATGACTTTACAGAATCATAAATCGAGTTCAATAGATGGCAATACACCTCACCAAATTTATCAAGTTCATCAGTGGAAGGCTTTCTTTTAAATAATTCCGACTCATCACCCATACGAACAAATAGCTCTAGATAATCCAAAATATCATCTCGAATAATCTGCTCAGTTATTGATAAATCCACTTGTTTCAAATCTTCCGGATAGGGCAGATTGTAAAAATCTAGTGAATTAGGCACAGTTGATTTTCCAGTTAATGCTTGCGATCCCCGCAATGAAAGAAAAAACTGGTAATTTCTATGATGGTTGTTAATCACGTCAAAAACGTTCCGCAGGTCTTTTTCAGAACCTCCAGTAATGCTCATAATCCTTGCTTTGAACGTAAAATATTCCTTAGTCCAAAACTCAAGGGGAAGGGAGTCATGGGCCTTGAACAAGATCATTGGGGGCGTAAATCTCGATTTTGTGTATGAACTTTTAAAAAACTCGTCTTTGTAAACTGTCATCTTCGATTCATCAATACCAGTCTGTGTGAAAGCATCTGTTGAAAGATGCTTTTTACCGGTAATCCATGGGGCACGGTCATTGGCGTTCTTCTTCGCAGCAATAAAGCCCTCACCAAATTCCCACCCCTCCTTACTATCAACAAATTCTTTAAGCGTCCGTTGTTGGTTAAGGCGCTGAATAATCGAAAAAACGCGAGCACCGCCAAGAAGGTTTGCCCGCCAAATCAAGCGATCATCGGTCGCAAGATCTCGCGGGATGTTATGTACATCATAATGATCTATTTCAAAGTTAAGTTGTTCACGCGTATTTTTTGTTCGACGAAATGTAATATGAGTAACCGGTTGTTCATTGTCTGGTAATCGATTTTGAATCAGCAGTGCACAAACTTTTACGTCAGCCGAACTGAATAGACCTCGTACGGAGATAAAGTCCAAGACTTCTTCCACATGCCAAGAGGAAAAAATATGTTTTCTGAATCGTTGGGTTCCATAGTTATACAAAATGCCATGAGGGATGATTAAACAGAGTTTCCCTTGCGGGACTAAAAACTTAAAACCATGCTCAAGGAAAAGGTAGGAAATCTGCGTTTGCGGGAGTTTTCCTCGTTGGCTTTCGTATTCGGTGTTTATTTGTTGGGCTGCAGGAGTTGTAAGTTTCTCCTCAAACGGAGGATTACCGATCAGCAGATCAAAGTAAGCATCTGCGTTTCGGCTAAAGAAATCAGCTTTAACTATATTATTTGTTTTTAGTTGATCGAACCGTAGTTCATTCCAGATAACATTAGGTTGGAGCGCATCACACAACGCAAGGCAAAGACTGAACGCCGTTAGCTCAACCGCCGAGTCATCAAGGTCAACGCCAAACATATTATTTTTAAGGAGATTCTTGAGTGTTGTAGAATCAGGGTGGTTCCATTCATTTCGATAGCGCCAGGCATGAACCAAGCGTTTATATGCCCCTACGAGGAAAACCCCTGAACCACATGCCGGGTCAAACACTTTGAAATCATCCCGTAATTCTTCAAGGGGCATACATTCATCAAGAAGGAGGTCAACGAGGAAATGTGGAGTGTAAACTGCATCAAACCCTTTTACAAAGTTCTGATACATGTAGCTGATGATTTCAACCGGTATGTCTTCGAATGTGTACAACTCCCAGAAATGCCTCTGACTAACAAGAGTTTTTGCTTCAATAAATTCAGAGAATTCTCTAAGGTTTTCTACTGATAGCACATTTTTCTCGTCTTCCGTCAGGGCAAAAACGTCGCCATTGAAATGTGTCTCTAGGTCTTCAAACAGCAGAATGGTCGCCCTGTCATTTTGTAAGACATCAAAAAAACAGTTAGCTTCCGGATGAAACCTACTAAAATACTCCTCCGGGAAAACCTTCCGGTCTTCCAGGTATTTAACCAATATGCAAAGTATCAGAAGACGACGGCCAACTATTGCCGGCAGACTTCCCGTTGCAATTTTTTTGTCAAATTCATTAATCGCCCGAACAAGGCTTTGGTGAGCAGCTTTATTCTTGTTTACAAGTCTGGCATTTTCTGGATTTGCCCAAAACATGCCGCTATCAAATGCTTTGCCGGAAAAACGATCTAGCTCGGTCTGGGCCGCACTAATAAGCTCTATCGTCTTAGCTGGTTTGCACTGCATTTTACCATTTTTTGATAGAAAATCCGGCTCCCTGGCACAACTGAAAATGCTGACGGTTGTTTTACCGATAACATACATCAGAGGAGCTTCACCACGATTCCAGACTTTTTGTTGTAATTGAGCTATTTCGATAGGATCTGTGAACCGATTACTAGTGTTATCATAAATATAGACTTGTGGGATAGGCGGGCGACCATCCCCGAATTTTCTGAAGTAAACGTAGTCGGCCTTGCACTCTTGTGCAGAAAGCAGGGCAATTACTTCATTCGGAGAATGATTCAGTATATTGCCGTCATTAACCGGAAACAGCCCTGATTCTTGCTGACTGGAAGCCGACATATCCAGTTTATTTAGATTTTGTTGGATTTTTGTTTCCATTTTATTCGCCTGTGATCAATTAAACGGTTATGAATCGATGTGAACGTGAAGCCTTAAGAGTAAGTGTCAATCATCAATTTAAGTTTAACGCAAGGCCAGGACATAATACGTCGTCACAAACAAAAAAGCCGCAATTCTTTATGATGAAAAGCGGCTGTTGCAATTTATGTCGCCCATATTGTCTCCCCAAGTTATATCGGGCAAGTTTGATGCTTCATAAACCATTAGTGTTAGAAAGTCAAGAAAGACAGAACACGAAGGACAAGGTGCAGTGCTTTCCGAGTCATGCAACAAAGACCCAGTACCGGAGCTACACATTTTACAAAATCTCAAACAGACCACTTCACGAACCTGCAATTTCAAGCTATAGAACATTGGCTAAGTGTCAATGCTAACGGCACTGCATCCCACGTCCGCCCCTGCAACAACCTTCCATTCTGCTTCTTCGCCCGCTTCTTGCCGTCCACTCCCCATCCTCCCCACTGCTTAAAGAAAAAGGCGGAACGCAGCATCAGGCAGCCTCTCGCTCAAAGACCTGTTCGGCGTTGGTCCTGAAGTCATCAAGAGAAATAAATTGCTTGTCGATTGCACTGGTGATCCGGCTACGATCCTTCTTGTTCAATCCGTCAAAATCCTCATGCACAACGAATCCCTTGAACTTCAATTTCGCGCGCTGATACTCCAGGCAGGAGATTGTCGCCAGACGGGCTTTGGCGGAGTCCTTAACGCCGAAGAGATAGACCGGGTACGGTTTGATGTCGAACAGGTAGTCAACTTCCAGATCATCTCGTTCGGGCAAGGGGAAAACATGCGGTTTGGGGTTGTACGGTCCCAGTTTCTCCTCAATGATCTCTTCGAGTATTTCGTAAAACAGACTCTGCACAACCTCTCTTTTGTAAAGCCTCATATTAGAGACTTTGGCCACGGTCTGGGCGAACTGAAGGATGGCGGGATACAGTGATTCAGGCTTGCTATCAATGAATAAAGTACCGTTATCCTCGAAGACCTGGTTTTCTGCCAAAATTCGGCAAAAAATACGTTCCTTGTTCGGTGTGTCGAGATCAAAAGAATATGACAAACGCATGAGGGTCATGCCGTAGTCACTAATTCTGATAGTCCCGCTATCCCGTTTTTCCTGGATGAAGATGTCCACCATGTCTCCATCTTCATGATAGAGCGGCACCACTAATTGAAGCACACCCGGACGTTTTTCACGGAAGGCAATCCTGTTATTAAATTGAGCCTTTAGCATATCAAGATAATTCATATCTGCTCACCTTGAGGAAATCCGAACGAAAGTTGATCTTGCAGAGTAATGTATTGCCCGACATTCTGTATGTTAGTCAGTTTCACAAAGTGCGAAAGCGCTTCTTCGTAAGACGCATATGTTTCAGTTTTTTCAGCGAATTTTTCCGGCAGCATTCCCTCCGCAAGCATGCTGGCGTTGGCACGATGAATGTGAAAATCGAAGTGCGGGTTCTCTTCTCCATACCCTGCATTTGTATGCTCCCCATGAGGTCCATTGCAACGTAGCACGCAAAAACTTCCCGGTTCATCTTTCGGAATGACTGTGAGTCCAATGGAAAAATTTTCCTGGAAATGTTCATTAATCCGCATAAAAACAATAAACTCAGTCTTTTCATTTAATGATACGAGTTTCATATCATTCCGTAGAGTGCCCCGCTCGACCTTCATTTCTTTTCGTGGTGGTTCAATGATGCGTTTCGGGCAGGAAATGAGAGCATCCAGTTCAGCTTGCGTATAGTTTTTCACGGCGAGCCTCCTATACAACCAATATAAAAAAGATTTGGCACCGCATCCCAAGTATTCCTTGAACAACAGTCCGTTCTGCTTCTCGCTTTTTGCCTTCCACACTCCATCCTTCCCACTGCTTGAAGTAGGATCATTTGGAAACGACGCGATACTACATGAATTTTCCGCAATATTGAAGTTAAACAAAAGACGCCGCAATTTTTCATTGCGGCGCATGAATGACTACAGACAACCTGTAAGGAAACAAAAAAGTGACTATGCTTTTCCCCGGCCTTTGAGCCAAGGCACTAATGCTGCGGGCAGTTCGAGAGCGGGAGTTCTTTCCACCAAGTTTCAAGGATTTCGGGAGAGGCGGAAAGAGCTTTCCTCTCAACACCGGAACATCTGGCATCATCGCACATGGCGAAACCTTGTTTCGATGAGAAAACACAGAATACAAAAGTGTTCTCATAGCCCTTGAGGACCTGGGTATCGTATGATTCGAGAATCTCTTGTAGTTCCAACGCCCGCTTGGACTGAAAAGAAGCCAGAATCTCCTTGTATCGGACAAGATTGAAGCCTGTCATGGATTCTTCTGGTTTCCCCATCTCTCCGAATATCTTATTATTGACACTATCAAATACTACTGCGGATCGCTGTAATTCGATCGGAAACTGGTCTTGAGCATTAGGCACGCAGACACAGCCAGCCAACAAGATAATGGTTAAAAAATACGTGAGTAGTTTTTTCATCGTTAACTCCACAATGCTGGTTTTTCAGATAGGCGGTTATCAGCCAAGTGACGACCGTTATCGAAGTTGATTTCGGGAAGGAGGCTTAAGATGTTTCCAGAACCCTCAAACACCGCCTCGTAAGATTTCTTGATAATCAGAGGGAAACGGTCAAAGTATCCCTTTGTGACGTCATCAAAGAAATGCACGGTTTCTTTTCCCAAAAAATTGGAAGTAAGCCCGTGCTTTCCTGCATCAATGGGCTTTTGTAGGGATAGGCATGTAGCTTCTTCGTTCACCAAATCTTCATAATTTTTGAATACCAATCCGGGATCCCCCAGGAGTTCTCGATACCATTTTGGGAAATCTCCTCCGGCCAGAGAGAATACACGTTGCATGGCCGAATACCAATCCTGAACGTGCTCCGCATTCATTGTACAGCCATAATGTCCGTTCAGAAGATCAGAATAACTGCTAAAGATTTCGGTCTTAAATTTGCAGTCCTCAATCCAGTCGAGATCATCCTGAAAATCGATACCGTTCACCTCAGTACCCATGAATCTTTGAGCTACAAATACATCGAGCTTCATTTCAAGAATCCGATGCTCTTTTTTTGCAACTTCATAATCGCCTACTTTATCCCGCACAAATGGATGAATCAGGCCATCAGCCATGAAATGGGAGCAGTAGCCGAGATAAAATGCGAAGAGAGCTTCCGCTTTATTCGTATTCTTCAATTCCATCTGCTGTTTTGCTTGTAAGAGCCCCTGAAGAGGCACAGCATTAGTGTGTTTGGTGTGAAGATCGTCGGCTATTTCCGTTTGATCTGAAAAAAAATCGGAATCAGCGACGCTTAGATAGGGAAGATCGGGGGCTACTGAACCAAGAAGGTAAGCGCCTTTTTCCCGGCAAAGAATTTTATGTATAGCACCGCTCTTTTCATTCGCAATGTTATCAAGCACCGTGCTCGATAAAAGCATATGGGTTATTCCGCTTGGCATGTGTACCTCCTTACCAAAAGTGTCAGTCTCACATCCACTATAAACTGCAATCGACTGCCTGCGGGCTTCCTTCCAAAAAATTACTTCTTTCCTTTCGGCGGTCTCTGAGCTAAGGCACTACCTGCCGCTGACTTTGAATCCTTGCCCGTCCGCCCATCACTCAAAACTTTTGAAGCCGCAGTTGCTGCCATTGGGGATGTTACTTTCGCCGGGGCCTTAGCCTGCGCCAACGCACTTCCCGCCGCACTCTTCGATTTTGGAGCAGTACTGGAACTCGTCAACGTTTTTGATGCACTTGAAGCTGCTTTTGCACTTGTTACTTTCGACTTTGTCATGGAGCTCTCCTTTCCAGTTCAAGATAGTTTCTGTTTCACAGAATTGATCAGCGTTTCACAACAACCGGAAACCTCGAAATTGAGTTTTTCAACGGATTTTCCCTTGCAGACGATTTTGGGAGACTTCCCATGATCCGGGCATGTTACGGAACCGACTTTCTCTTTTATTTGCCCAGCGACACTGGATAAAACCGCCTTGGTAAGGGCATCACCAATCTGGTTGGGTTGAACCTTGCGACCGTTGATTTCAAAGCTGACATCGAACATTTTTCTATCTCCTTCAAAAATGAGCTTTATCTACGCTCGCACAATAACACGACACCTCCCCCAATCAGTGTCCTACGCCAAAAAATATTTATAGGTAGATTCCTTTCATTTTTACAATATCCTCCCTGATCTCGTCCCGCAATTCAAGCGGTTCCAGAACCTCTACATCGCCGCCGAACTGAAGTATCTTCATCTTAACTTCATGGAATTTATATACGGGGAAAGTCATGTCGAGGCTGCCGTCCGGCAACGCTGTGATATTCTGCTGCGGATGCCAGACCTGCTCTTTTATCCAGGCTGCCCTGAAAGGGTTGAAACGGAGCTTTACGGTTGTGAGCTTGCCCCCTTGGAAAATGCCAAATCCACCTTCCAACTGACTCGCCCATTCCGGTTTTGGCTGTGTCTTGAATTGCTCTTTAGCTAGCTCAAGTTCAGTCATGCGAGAGAGCATGAACTTTCGCCAGTCGTTTCTCAGTCGGCAGAAACCAATCATCGTCCAGCTTCCCATGTAATGCTGAAGGTGGTGCGGCTCAACGGCACGCCGGTTTGGCTGCTGGTCTCTTGGAGATGTATATGAAAATTCCAGCACTCGGTTTTCCAGAAGAGCCTTTGAAACTTGCTGGAAAACAGGACCCCGTGCTGGGGCATATTCGTTCCATGTCGCAGAAAACGCCTCTTTCATCCTTTTTTCGTCAAGCCCTAAATCCCCCATTTTCACAAAAAGCCTCTTACCGAAACGATTAATCAGCGCACTGATTGAACCGCCTGCGCTATTGGATAAAATATTTTGGGCCAATAGAATTGAAAGGAGCTCCTCCTGTGAAACCTGCAAACTTGGGAGTTCAAAGGAATTGTCGATATAAAAATAACCCCTTTGGATTTTATCATATTCCAAAGGGGCATAAAGGCGATCTCGCATAAAATCTATAGCACGTTGGGCGGTCTTTTTGCTGCACCCAAATTCTTCCGCCAGCCTGGTGGCATTCGGGTATTTTCCCGCTCTGATTTGATTGTCGAACCAGTAATACCTTTCAAAGGCCTGATGATCACCCATAGCAACTCTCTTTCATTATGTTTAATTCAAATTATTTCTCACAGCAGCACGACACCGAAAGACGGTTGCGACGAAATTTTATATAACCTCCGTCCGTTCGCAATCTTTTTAAAGCCATTCTTCAAAATCACTGATCTACGCCATACCTCTCGCCCTGTTCCCTCACAACCATCTCCCGCTCCCTCTCAATCTCAATCCTTAACTCCTCCTCGGACGGCAAATACAGCCGGTATTTCGAAGCAAAGAGCTGGCTACTCTCGTTCAACACCGAATACTTCACCACGGTCTGATCCTTCTCCGTGCAGAGAATAATGCCAACCGTCGGGTTGTCATCCGGGCCCTTGATCGTGTCTTCGTACAGGCGCACATACATATCCATCTGCCCGATGTCCTGATGAGTCAACTCACCGCTCTTCAGATCGATGAGGACGAAACACTTCAGGATGTAGTTGTAAAAGACAAGATCGACATAAAAATCCTTGGTCTCGGTGCTGATCCGCTGCTGCCTGGCAACGAAGGCGAAACCCTTCCCCAGTTCCAGCATGAACGCCTGCAACTTGCCGATGATAGCGGTTTCCAGCTCCGCCTCCCGAAAGCCCGGCTTGTCCTGTAGTCCGAGGAATTCCAGTACATACGGGTCTTTGATGAAATCACGCGGCGTGGCGGCAAGAGGCGCGGTGTTCTCTTGCATCTCTTCGATAACCGGCGACTTGTCGCGGCTCATCAACAGACGTTCATAGTAGAGGGAGTTTATCTGGCGTTCCAGAGTGCGGGTGCTCCAGTTCTGGTCGGCGGATTCCGTTAGGTAGTAGTTGCGGGCATTATCGTTTTCTACTCGCAGAAGAAGGCGATAGTGGGTCCATCTTAATTCGGGGCGCACTGCGCCCCGAATTGGATACGTGACATAAAACTGGCGCATACGCCTCAATTCCCGTTCATCAAAACCCTTTTCAAACTCATTCATCAATTTAATGGAAAGATTACGAATCAAATATGTCCCGTACTCCGCTCGCTCCATCCCCTGCTGCTCCTCCTCAACTATCATCCGTCCGACATTCCAGTATGCTTCAACCATGACGCGGTTGACGGCACGATATGCATTGGAGCGTGCAGCTTGCAGAATATTCGTCACAGACTGGTAAAATTCGGGGCGCAGTGCGTCCCGAATCAGGACAGCTGGCTCATCTACGGATTCTTTCTTAGTCATTTTTTATCACCTTATCGCGAACACCAGGCATTTTCTCCATAAAGCTATGCACCAACAGGTTCATCGACGGCGTAATCTCCACCTCTCCCCGCTCCCACCGTCCATAGGTATTGCGCCCGATGTGCAGCAGGTCGCAGATATCTTCCAGCTTCATGTCCAGTACACGCCGCAAGGTTTTCAGTTGATCGAACGTAAGCAGCGGCTTTAATCCGAATTCCAGAGTGATCCGTTTTTTGTCGATCTCCAGACTTTGGGCGTGGGTAAAAGTTATCTCCCCGCAGGCCGGGCATGTCTCGCAATCAAGGTCGCGCAAAACGTGACTCTCACCATTGACGATGACCGTTAACTCGGTCCTGGCGGTCTTGTATTCGGCATCAAAACAGTTTGTGCAAATCATGGTAAAAGTCCTCTACTTTTTCTCGAACGAGGTTAATTTCCAGCAGATGAATTCATTGGTCTGTGGATGATAGTTGCTGCATACCTTGCAGTATATATTCACATCCTTGGTGCTGGTTCCTCGTATTACATAATGAGTATTGTTCGGACTGCTTGCCCTCTCACTCGTCGCCGGCATGGCCTTCTCAATAGAATCGGCATCCATCAGGATCTTCTCAACATCCGCCTCGAAGAGCCCGTCACGGGCCATGTCACCCAAGCAATCCTTGGTCTTGCGAACCTTTCCAGCCAGATAAGCCGCCTGGATTGTACGGAGAACGAAGCTGTCTAATTCAGTCCCGATTGGTGTCATTAGTTACTCCAAGCATATTGACACCAATTGGTGTTATAATAAATATACCAATTGGTGTTTGTGTGTCAACAAGATTTTTTATGAGAAACAGAAAACGTCCGGAGAACGTTCTTATCTTATTTCAATCTGCCAGCAAACAACCTACTCTCCCTGCCCTCCCCGTCATTACCCACCAACTTCGCCTTGACTCTCCGCTCCAGTTTCCTGATATCCGCTTCCGGCGTAACGACTCGATAACACAAAACTCAGACAACATTTACTCCCCGTTTCAAGGCAGTGTCAACGCATATTAATAATAATAAATTGAAACAAAATTGTCTCAGTGCCGCGCTTCGTGGTAAACTTACACCATGAAAAAACTTAATCCGCAACAACAACATGCCGTCAACACAGTCGACGGAGCCCTGCTTATTCTGGCTGGAGCCGGTTCCGGCAAGACCCAGGTAATTACCACCCGGATTGTCCATTTTTTAAAAGTGCTTCATGTCCCCGCCGAAAGCATTCTGGCCGTTACCTTTACCAACAAGGCCGCTCGCGAGATGAATGAGCGCGTGCTCAGCATGGCTGGCTCCCTGGCCAGGGACATTATCATTTCGACCTTCCACTCCCTCGGCGTCCGCATCCTGCGACGGGATATCCGTGCACTCGGTTTCAAACCGAACTTTTCAATCTATTCCACTTCCGACCAGGCCGGCGTCATACGGCAGGCTGTTCGCGAGCGCGATATCGATCCAAAAAAAATTGATCCCGACCGGATTCTCTGGAAAATATCCGCTCTTAAGAACCGCCTGATCGGACCGAAAGAGTTTACGCCGGACCGGAATGATCCTCTGGAGATTGCAACCGCGGCTGTCTACCCCCGCTATCAGGAGCTGTTGAAGGGGTTTAACGCGATCGACTTCGATGACATTATCATGCTCTCCGTGCGGCTGCTGCAAAATACACCGGCAATTCTCAGCCACTGGCAGGATCGTTTCCGCTACATTATGGTTGACGAATATCAGGATACCAACGCCTCGCAATATCTGCTCATTTCCCTGCTTGCCGGAAAACATGGCAACATTTGTGTCGTCGGGGATGACGATCAGTCCATCTACGGCTGGCGCGGTGCCGAGGTAGAGAACATTCTCAACTTTGCACAGGATCATCCCGGATGCGTGACTATCAAGCTGGAACAGAACTATCGCTCGACCGGAGCTATTCTGGACGCCGCCAACAGCGTCATTAAAAACAATCTGGTCAGGACTGACAAAGCTCTCTGGACATCCGGCGGCAAAGGGCGTGTGATAGATCTGATTGTCGCCGACAGTGAAGAGGATGAGGCGGCCAAGGTCGTAGAGCAGATCATGCTGGAGCAGTATCGTGAAAAACTGCGGTGGTCGGATCTGGCCATTTTATATCGATCCAACGCTCAGAGCCGGGCTTTTGAAGAAAAACTGCGCCTGGAGCGCATTCCCTATGTGGTAATCGGCGGCCAGCAGTTTTATGAACGAAAAGAGGTCAAGGATGCCATCGCCTATCTCAAAGTGATTGATAACTCCAGTGATGAAGCATCACTGCTGCGCATTATCAATTTTCCCCGCCGGGGCATTGGTGATACAACACTGATCAAGCTGAACCAATGGTCGATGAACCACAATGTGCCGTTGTTTGAAACTCTGCGTCGTGCGGGTGAAATCGACGAAATATCTCCCTCATGCCGTAAAACCGTACTGGGATTTCACGCCATGATGAAAGAGGTCATGGCCGGTTTCACTTCCTACAATATGGGGGCTCAGGTCAATGCCCTCTTCAACCGGTTGCGGATAGAGGATGAGCTGCATCGGACCCTGAACGATGCCCCGCAGGCACGTAAGCGGATCGAGAACATCGAACAGGTGGTTAACTCGCTGGCGGCCTATGAAGCACAGAACCCCCGGGCGACATTGTCGGCATTCCTTGAGCGGATTTCACTCATGGATGAAGACAAACCGGCCGAGGAGGGCAAGGAGCATGGCACCAACGCCGTTACGCTGATGTCGCTGCACTCCAGTAAAGGGCTGGAATTCAGCCATGTCTGGCTGGCAGGGATGGAGGAAAATCTGCTGCCGCATAAACGCTCGATTGAGGAGGACCCGACTGTAGCTGAAGAACGCAGGCTCTGCTACGTCGGCATCACGCGGGCCAGGAAATACCTGACCATTTCGCGCTGCATGACCCGGCGCAAATACGGTACGGTTGAAGGGCAGAAACCGAGCCGCTTTCTCGCCGAAATTCCGGAGCATCTGCTGAATAGTGTTGTTGGGGATACGGTCGGAAGCCAGGAAGAGCCCAAAGACCTGGCGGCGGATTTTTTTGCGCGGATGCTGGGGGAATAAGTTGGGACCGGACTGGTTTTTGGGCCGGTCTAACTTTCTGGGTTGGAAATTCGGTTCTTACTCTGCTTTGTTTTGGAGGCGAGATTCTAGGCGGCACATTGCTTTTTAGTGCGTCCGACTGTGTGCGGTATTTGGCCTTCTACTTTCCTTGACACCATTTCACTGACTAATCGCAATTCCAAACGGCAACCGAGGGCGTGAGCGTATTTTTCTAATGTAGCGATTGATGGAGAATGCTTCCCACGTCCTGATTCAAGGCGGGCTACTGCAGACTGTGTTGTGCCGATTCGCTCTGCTACTTCAGCTTGTGTTACACCTGCGGCAGCACGAGCTTTCAGAAACTCGTCAAGGAATCGGAACTCTTCATCCAGTCGATCATATTCTGTTTTTACATCTGCCCTATCAAGGGCACGGGTTTTCAGTTCTTTGTGAGTGAGCATTTTTGTACTCCTTCATTCTTCGTTGTGCCGTTTCAAGCTCTCTCGGCGGTGTTTTATCAGATTTCTTGGTGAATTGATGCAACATAACCATTTTTCGGCCAACCATTGTGCAATAGAAAACCCGTGCTATTCCCTCTGCGGCTTTCAGTCG
>VFJW01000147.1 GCA_009885845.1 Geobacter sp. | reverse complement strand
TTCCCGCATCCGGACTGGCGGAAGATGTCCTGGGCCGCTTCATGGAAACAGCCCAGAAAGAACTGGATGATGTTCCTGAACATCCGGGAAAACGCAAGGGCGACACGTTCTTTCATCTTGTTACGTTCAATCTGCTGAAGGAAGAATTCGGAGTAGAAATCAGCAGTGTCCAGGAGATCATACGCGCTACCGATATTACACCGGTCCCGGGCGCTCCGTCTCATGTGCGGGGGGTGATCAACCTGCGAGGCAAAATCATACCGGTGGTAGATCTGCGGCGGCGCTTCTCTCTGCCGGAAATTGACAGCAGTGATGAACAGCGGATTGTCGTCGTCGAACTCGGGCCGAAAAGGATCGGCATGCTGGTTGACAGTGTCTCCCAGGTGATCAAGGTGCCGGTCGGAGTGGTCGAAGAGATGCCGGAAGAAGCTGTCGGCGTGGATGAGAATTATATTAAAGGAGTCGGCAAACTTGACAGCCGCCTGATCATTATCCTTGATCTGAACAAATCTTTGCTATTGACCTGACAATTGTTTTCGAACTGACTTTATATAACAGTGCTGAATAAATTCGTAGGACAGGAGGATTCAATGAAAAAACGAAGTTTCTTTTCCGGACTGCAGGGCAAATTGCTCATCTATTTTCTGCTCATGGCGCTTGTGCCGCTTATGGTTGTAACACTGATTTCCTACAAAAAATCCCAGACAGCTCTGGTCGCTATGAGCCAGAATATGCTGGGAGATATGGCTGACGGCTTGATGGGCAAGCTTGATGCTATCGTGTCAGCCCGTTACGATGACGTCAAGGCATGGGCGGATATTGAAATTGTCAGGGCTGGCATCGAAGCAAAGGATTACAAGGCGGTACATCATCTTTTGGCCGGGTTGCAGAAGGATTATGATATTTACAAGGAAATTATGCTCTTTGATACATCCGGCAACTGCGTCGCTGCCAGTGATCAAAATATTTTCAGTAGCGCCACATTCCAAAGGAACCAGGCCGATAGGGAGTGGTTCAAGCAGGCAATGGCCGGACAGGTTTTTTACAGTGACGTCTATTTTTCAAAAAGCATCAATGACAACGTCATTGGCTTCTCTTCTCCGGTCAAAGATAAGAGCGGCAAAATAGTAGGTGTGCTTAGCACCCGTATGTCCTGGGCATACTTTGAGAAGATTGTTATTGAGGAAGGCAAAGACGGAGAGACCGGTTACGCCTATCTTATCAACAAGGAGGGTGTGGTTCTTGCGCATCCGAAGAAGGAGAATGTATTAAAAACAAATTATCTCAAAGATGCTGGTAAGAGCGTTGCCGAGGTTGCCGGTAAGATGGTCAAAGGCGAGAAGGGAACCGGACACTATACCATCGACGGCGTCGACAAGATGGCTGCGTATCTTCCTTCCAAAGGGGATGGCCACTTCAAGGGTATGGGGTGGAGTTGTGCCATGGTGATAAATGATACGGAGATAAACGCTCCGATCTACAACCTTCGTAATACCGTTATTCTGATAATTTCCATTTCCGTATTTATAA
>VFJW01000091.1 GCA_009885845.1 Geobacter sp. | reverse complement strand
TTGCCATACTCTTTGATCTGTTTTTTGATGATCTCGCTGATCTCTTCGGCTCTGATTTCCATGGATGCTCCTACCCCTTCTGTAATATATCTTTAATCCGTTTAAGCTGTGTTTTTACACTATTATCGTAGGCGATATCGCCAATCTGGGTTACTACACCACCCAGCAGAGATGCATCAACTACCAACTGCGGAACAACCTTTTTACCGGTCTTTATTTCCAGAGCACTCTGAATTGCGACTACCTGACCATTATCCAGCGGAAAAGCGGTTTTGATAACCGGACGAATCACACCGGAGAATTCATCAGCCAGTTTTTCATAGGTTTGAACTATCTGTCCGAGGAAGGCAACACGGTTTTTGTCTACGAGCAACAACAGAAAGTTACCAACAAGTTCGGAACAGGAGGTTTTCCCAATCAGCTCTTTCATGATGGATTTTTTCTGATCATGAGTCAGCGCAGGATCCGCAAATGCGGCGCGCAACTCACTGTTACTGTTAAAAACGCCGTCTATTATGGAGAGCTCATCACGGAAGCGGTCCAGCAGACCACCCTCCGAACCAAGCTGTACCAGTGCTTTGGCGTATCGTTTTGCAAGCGCGTTATTGATCACTGGATCTGTACCACCTTGTCAAGATATTCGCCGACAAATCTGTCGTGGTCGTTTTTCTGAATTGCGCCGGTCAGCTTGCCAGTGGCAATTTCCACTGCCAGCCGGGCAGCTTCGACACGAAGCTCGTTGCGTGCTTTTACCGTTTCCTGCTCGGCGGATAAAGCGGCCTGGGCAACTATTTTTTCTGCAGCGATGTTAGCCTCGGCAATAATGCGGCCCTTTTCCTGCTCGCCTTCACGAATAATGGCAGCATGAAGCTCGTCAATTTCTTTTGATGCCTGGTCCAGTTTGCCACTATACTCTCGCAGCTTCGCTTCTGCGGTATCACGCGCTGTTTCGGCATCCTTCAGACTTTTCTCGATTTCAGCCTGACGGGCAACCAGCGAACCCTTTACGTCAGCTTTTTTGAGCGCCCATACCATTATCCCAACGAGCGCGGCAAAGTCAAAAACCCGCCAGTAAAAATCCTTCATCTGAGCGCCGCTGTCCGGGTGGTGTGCACCACCACCGCCTTCAGAAGCAAAACCCGCAGAAGCGAGTAACACGATGGCAGTGATATACGTCAGAGTGATAATTATTTTTTTGGAGCGATCGGTTACCTTATTCATAACTACAGGCTCCTCCCGAGGATTTTCTCGCAGATATCACCGGACAGAACCTCGGCCTGCTTTTTCAGCAACTCGCGCGCTTCGCCAGCTTCTTTGGCAACCCTTACCCGGATCGAAGCCAGTGACTCTGAAGCCTGCTTACGGGCTTTCTCAAGCACAACAGTCTCTTCAATCTGAGCAAGTTTCAGCGTTTCAGCACGACGGGCGCCGGCCTCTGCCTTGGCTGCATGCAGACGTGTTTCGTACTGGGCCATCTTGTCAGCAACTTCCGCATCAACCGAAACAGTCTTCTCGTTGGCGGAATCGATCACCTGACGACGGTCGGCCAGAACCTTGCGGATCGGTTTGTACAGGAACACGTTGAGAACAAGAACGAGGATGCCGAAATTGATCAGCTGGATTACGAACGACAAATTTAATTCAATCACGACCTACCCCTTGCAGGTATGCTGAGTTGTATACTGTATCCCGGAAACGGGTGCAAAACAGAGGCTAAATATCATTGTTTTTGATCTGATGTCAAGGGAATTGAAATGATGTGGCATATTTATTTCCAAAAAACCAAACTAAACAAAATTCAATTTACCACGGAGGCACGGAGGCACGGAGGCATGGAAAAATCAAGGCCACAAGCTGAATCTAATTGGGGTTAACCAGAAAGTTTTTTGCTTTTGGTTTCCTCAGTGCCTCCGTGGTGATATTTTTTCTGTTTTTAAATATCCAGCAGGTCAATGATCCGCGTCAATTCGTCCGAATTGCTGAAATGGATTTCCAACCGGCCACCTTTGGCACCTACTTTACGGATCGCTACGCGAGACTGGAAGCGCTTCTGAAGCTGCTCTTCCAGCGATGACATAAGCAGGTCCGGCTGCTGCATGCGTTTGGCCGGAACCGGGTGGGGATTCGCCTTCAATCTGCGCACAAGATCTTCTGTAGCCCGGACGCTTAACTGACGATGCAGTATCTCGTGACGCGCTTTTTCGATCAGTTCGCCGCTTTCAAGCGATAATAATGCCCGTGCATGTCCCATACTGAGTCGCTCTTCTACGATATCACGCTGTATCTCTTCCGGCAGTTTGAGCAGACGCAGAGCATTGGTAACCGTTGTGCGGTTCTTGCCGACCCTGCGGGCCACATCTTCCTGTGAGATGCTAAAATGTTCAACAAGTGAGCGATAGGCCATCGCCTCTTCAATCGCGTTCAGATCCTGCCGCTGGATATTCTCGATCAGGGCAAGCTCCATGACCGCATCCGGTGTCGCCTCACGGATAACGACCGGAATCTCGTGCAGACCGGCCTTCTGGGCAGCCCGCCAGCGACGTTCTCCGGCAATAATTTCGTAGTGGTCGCCTTTTCTGGTGACAACAAGCGGCTGTATAATTCCTTTTTCGCGAATTGAAGCTGCCAGTTCCTCCAGTTTATCCGGCGCAAAATGTTTGCGCGGCTGGTTACGATTAGGTCGGATTTTTTCAACCGGGCAGACAAAGTAGTTTTTTGATTCATCGGCAGTTTCAGTTATCTGCATCAGCGCAGCCATCCCTTTACCGAGGCCGCCTATTCTAGCCATTATTCTTTCTCCCTCTGGATGATCTCGCGTGCCAGTTGAAGATAACTGACGGCGCCGCGCGATGTGATATCATAATAGATGACCGGTTTGCCGTGGCTTGGCGCTTCCGCCAGACGTACGTTGCGGGGGATGACCGTCTCGAAGACCTGTCCGGGGAAATGGCTGCGTACTTCTGATGCCACCTCTTTACCCAGATTACCACGCGCGTCAAACATGGTCAGCACTATTCCTTCTATCATCAAAAGCGGATTCAGATTTTTCTGAATCAGGCCGATTGTCTGCAGAATTTGTGAAAGCCCTTCCATCGCATAGTATTCGCATTGGAGTGGAATCAGTACCGAATCAGCTGCCGTCATGGCATTGATGGTCAGCAGGTTGAGCGAGGGCGGGCAATCAATAATGATATAACGGTACTGATTTGACAGGGATGCCAACGCATACTTGAGCTTCTGTTCCCGGCAGGGGGTAGTTGCCAGTTCCAGATCAGCCCCGGTAAGGTCAGAATTTGCTGGCAGAATATGCAGAAACGGCTGACCGGTGTCTATGATTACTCCCCGGGGGTCTGCCTCATTAATCAGAATATCGTAGACGGTATGACTCAGGCTTGACTTGTCAATGCCGGTTCCACTGGTTGCATTCCCCTGCGGATCGATATCGACCAGCAAGGTCGGGCGCTCCGTCGCCGCCAGAGAGGCAGCAAGATTAACAGCGGTGGTCGTTTTGCCGACCCCCCCCTTCTGATTGGCGATACAGATTATTTTAGTTTGTGGATTCAAGGGAATTATGCTCTTTTCAGTGGGCGTTTCGGTTGCGTGTGGTGCATTTCGGTGTTGTTCCGGTGGGCTGCCAAATCATTGCGTACCTCCGCAATTTCACTGGAAAGGCGCTCTTCAACTGCATCAAGTCTTTTGCTCAGACCCATAACCTTGCTGTCAACTACGGCAATATCCTGCTTCAGTTCAACCCGCAGTTCATCAACCTTAGTATCGATCTTTTGATTAAGAGTCTGAAACGCTTCCAGAGTTATCTGAAATTTGCTGTCAATTGATTCAAGCAGTATTTCAAGATGATCTTTTTGCATGAATGCCTCCCGATCTTGCCTGGCGAGAATGTAGCACAGCTCTTTGCAATCGTCAAAGGAAAGACCAAAAAAAAGACGGGATTACTCCCGCCTTGTAAATTCAGAAATAATGTGAAATTTATTCCGTACTATCGAAGGATTACAAACGTCCTTTGTCGCAACTATTCCAGTGTCCTGATAACAAGCCTGCTCTCACCTTTATCAAAAATGCCCTCTTCTCTGGCAACAACTTCCAACGATATCAACGTGCGACTCCCCTCATCATAGGCAAAATCAGCAAGGTAAAAACCAATCTGACTCGTATGCCATTTTTCTTCCAGACTGGCCCCGTCCCAGGCAAAGCAGAACAGGCTGTTATTGGCATATTTATGTTTGCTGAGCGCATACCATGAGCCGGAATTCTTCGGCACAAGCAACTCTCCGTTTGCTTTTACAATTATGCGCTGGTCCAGATACACATTACGGAAACCACTTTCGCCGCGGCGCATACTGTCAAGATCCGAACGCCTGAAGTGAGTCTCGCTGCCGCTGTATTCCTCACTGCTTTTCCCGATTTCTTCGCCTGACGGGGTAAACACCTTCAAATATCGATTCCTGTCAATAATTATCGTGTTGGCTTCTCCCTTGAATCCCCGGATGAGGTTAAAATTATAAAGATATCCCTCTTTAGGCAGCTTTATCGGGTGACCTAACTGATAGCCCTCACCTGTTTTGATCACTTCTGAAACATCTCCAAAGAAATCCTCCCGATGCGATATCTGCTGGGCATACAGTTTTTTGGCTCCGCCACCGCTCGTAACGGCTCTGAAAAAATACGGCAGCGACCCGGCAATCTGTTTTAATGAGGCGCCTTCCACCGTCCAGACCTGTGACACCAGCGCATCGCCATTCATGACTGTAACGTAAACTTCTGGAATACCGTTGTTGTCAAGATCGGCGGTATCAACCGCAATAACCTTTTCAAACACCTTATAGGGGATATTCGCCAGCAGCTTCAATTCTGAACCTTGAAGATAATAGCGCAAGGTCTGATTTCCTACGATGAACAGTTCACGTTCACCGCCCGGAAACGTACGCCCGACCGCTAATCCGCTCAATGTACCGGCCAGTTTATGTATTGCCAATTCTGTAACTGGGGCTGTGCGAGCCGCTTTGATTATATTAGCTGGCAGAACCGGAGTTTGCGGGACTACCGCAGCAATTCCTTTTTCAATACCATCAGAGAGTGCTTTAGCCAGAGTGCCGAGAGCCGGAATAAACTCGTCCGGATTCTTCCCCTGGGTAAACGCCCGGGTGAGTACGGTTCCGGCGTTGTTAACGGCAACCGCATCCAGACTGAAGACATTACCGCTGAGCAGATAACTGCCGGTTACCTTGATCTCGGCCCCTTCACTCTTCGCCTGCGTTGTGATCTTTTCGCCGGCCAATCGTGTCAGCAGCAGGGTCTGAATGGTTGTTTTCATTGCTTCCGGGTTTTCTGACCCGCTCACACTGAACCCGGCGACATACGTTGCCACAGGAGCGCTCCAGGCGCTCTGTGCCGTAATAGTAATGAACAAAAGAAGTGCCGGGATAACGCAGGATTTCATGTTGTCTCCATTTTTGTTGATTTGTCAGTCAGTAATAATCGTACGCATCAATTTTTTCAAGTCAGACTGAGGGGAAGTCCGCGGTAAATCCGTCACGCCGCTCAATCACTGCGGCATCCTCAGACGGACATTGCTCTCGGGCTTTTCGAACGCTTGACACCACTGCAGTTCGGCAATTGTTTGAAGCTTGTCATCGAAACTGATCCTGCTGACAAACTCCTGTGCAAACTCCATCTGGCGGATTAATACTGTTGGATCGCCCTCGTTACTGAGCCGCCGCAATCCCGAAAGATATTCTCCCCTAAAAACCGAAGGGATAATAATTCTGGTCATTCCTCGCGCTACCAACTCTGCATTCATCATCGCTCTGGCAACTCTCCCGTTACCATCATTAAATGGATGAACTTCAGCCACAAGAAACATCATGGCAATCGCCCGTGCAAAAGGATGATCTAATCCTCGATAAAATTCAAAACCCTGCCGGAGCGTACCACGCACAAGCCCGGGATCGACAAACCTGGTCATTCCGGCTTGATTCGCCTTTTCTTTAAACCACCCTTGCTGTTTGTCTGGTCGCCCTTCCATAATGATTGAATGCCTGCGGGTAAGTATCTCGATAAAACTGCTATAATCACGAGGAATTGTTGTCATCTCTGCCATATTCCCAACGATCCGGTAGGTGCCCAGGACATCGTGACCGTCCGCAGACCTGTTCACGGGAACGACACCTGACTCGACTATTTCCTGTGCTTCTGAAACTTCAAATTCTGTCCCTTCAATAAAATTGGAAAAGTACGCATCAAAGAAAGCGACATTATAGAATCGGCGCTTATCTTCGACGGGACTTAATCTCTCAAAAAAAGATGTGTCTGCCAATACCGTTCGAAGGTTTGCAAACCGTTCTATTGCTTCAGGATCATACCCTTCGCCGCTGTTATATGCTCTGGACAAACGGGAATGCAACTCAATTTTTCTTGTCCCCTGAATCCCTCCGACAAGAGCATCTAGCTTATTCAGTTCGGCATTCAAACCAAGTATATCGGCGACTTCCTTAGCCCTGTCCCGGAATTTGTTAAACCCGCTCTCTCCTCCGCTTTTAAAGATCAAAATCAGCCGGTCTTCCAAATCGCTCTGGTCCAGGTTCTTTGATTCCTGCCCCTTTTGTTTGGTCGGAGAAAGATTCTCTAAATAAGCCCGTTCCCGGCAGGAGATAAAAAAATCAAACATCGGGCTGTCCCATTCCTGAAGTGGGGGTTTACCTTTGTGCACCACAATTTCCAATCCCGGCAAACGAACAGTTCGCGAGGATTCTGCCGTTATGTACAACTTGCCTGCCGGGGATATCTTGTTTTCAATTGCCGACCGATTGCTCACCAATGCACCGGGAAAAAGTACCGATATAATCTGCCAGAGATTTTGCCTGGTCAATTGATGTTGATCGTCCGCCATATTGGAAGTATACAGCCGTGGCCCGATTTTTCGTACAGACCCTGCCTTAACAGCTCTGGATATTTCAGCGCTCAGCTTTGTGTCTGACAAAAAGAAGAGCGGATATTTTTTCATTTTAACAGCCATGACGACCATGTTTCCGTTATTTTTATTTGCTAACGGGCGCTATTTTGCAAATTTTAAAAGCTAATGTAAAGAAATATATTTAACTTGCAAAAACCTTTTGACCTGAACAATTACAAGATAGACATAAGAGCTGACGTTGGATGTTAGGCAGGGCATGAAAACACCTTTGCACAATCTGCCCGTTGTCCGGAAGAAAAAAAAACCCCGGGCAAGCCCGGGGTTTTCAGTTGCAGTACTGTCAAGCAGTGACTAGAAATCCATCTGCCATTTTGCGCCGACGTATGTTGTTTTGGCGCCTTTAGTGTTGCTGTTTTTGTTATCAAGCTGATCCATGTAGGCAACTTCAGGTACTACGGTGAAACCTTTGCCAAGCCCAACCGGTACATTGGCATACACCATCATACGGTTGTCGGTTTTCTTGCCGATAGCGGCTGCTGTAGTAGTGGCAGCAGTCTGAAATGCGTCGTTCGTGTCGGCTGAATAGCCAAAGCCGACATTCATCGCCAGAGTAGGGGAGACAGTGTATTTTGCCTGAACAAAACCTTCTAACGTAGTTGTGCTGGTGTATTTTCCTGCGGCGAGAACGTTTCTGTTCGTTCCAGCGGAGGTAAAGCCCATGTTGCCGAGGTTATTACCATAGCCGAGGTTGAATTTAATCTCGGCAGGGCCCATACCGAGGGTTCCGTGGACGTAGCCAAGAGCCGAAGAGACCCTTGTAGTTGTTTGAGCAGCTGTAGCGGTTGAGTACGCGACTGTTTCCTGATACGCCTGACCAACAACACCTGCACCGAATTTGAACATGCCGGCGGCGCCTTCATAGCCGATGTTTGTTTTCGGCATCAGGATTTTGGTTGTTAACGCACCAGTAGCGGTGGCGGTCGGCTGAATAAAAGCGACATACAGGCCGTTGTTCATAGCCACTTTGATCTGTGGCTGACGTGTATCCCACAATGAACCGTAGTTGTTGTTGACGTTATCGCCGCCTGTCGTCTGATTGGAGATGAAGTAGTAGCTGTTATAGTCCTGACCAACCTTCACACTGCCAAAACCAAATTTGTAGGTACCGTACAGCAGGCGGGTATACACAGCGCCGTTTGCGTTTGCAGAACCAAATTCAACCTTACCGGTCAGATCGCCGCTGGAGGCGTTCATACCGAAACGGCTGGTGGCTAGCAGAGACTCATCAAAATTGGTTGTGTCTCTGGTACCGACGGCATTGTCTTGTGCAACATAGCCAGTATGCACACGGGCGGATCCGTAGAAGCTGGTTTCTGCCAGTGCCGGAAGTGCCATTGCGGTAAGTGCTGCTGCTGCTGCTACGATTGCTGCGGTTTTTTTGAAATTCATGTTTGTTCCTCCCATTTTTTATTGATAGTTGCTTGTACAACTTCGGTTAACGTACTGTCAGATTAATTTGATGCCGCTGCTCACCACCTTTCAAAGTAAATTTGGCCGTAACTTCTCAATCTTCATCGCCATTCAATAACAAAAGTCGCTCAAAACACAAATACCTTCAAACATCCTGCTTAAAAGCGGATGTCCAAAGGTACAATACCAACGACAAAACTATTTTTTCTTTCTGAAACGTTCACAGTGTGTTTCGCTCCCGGTCGTTGCTGTCAGCGTCGCTGAAGCTCTGTTGTTATAAATCGGTCAGCTACTTGTAGGTTCGTTTGTTTCAGGCTTGTTCTATTTGTTTGGCCACAATATACAACGAATCAAACGAATGTCAACAATTAATTAACTCATTACCTCTCAAAAGTCATAAAAATAGAACAGTAGATCATTTATTACTTATTTTTAAATTTCAGTGCTCCGCCTGACACAACTCCGTCAGCACACCGTGACTGCTTTTCGGATGAATAAACGCTATACGCGTTCCATGGGCGCCAGCGCGCGGTTTCTCATCAACCATGCGGGTTCCGCTGGCCAGTAACACAGCTATAGCCGCCTCGATATCCGCGACTTCGTACGCAATATGATGAATACCGGTACCGTTTTTTTCAATAAACCTGGCTACCGGACTATCTTCTGACGTTGGCTCCAATAGCTCGATCTTCGATTCACCGACCCCCAGCATCGCAACCCGCACTTTCTGTTCGGCGACCTCCTCAATCCCGGCAAAAGCCATGCCGAGACTGTCGCGGTAAAACGGGATAGTAGCTTCTAGGGATGTAACGGCGATGCCTATATGGTTTATTTTTGTCAGCATGTCAAAATCCTTTTTCACCACGGAGACACAGAGACACGGAGAAAGTCAAAAACAAGTAAGATAATCTGGTTTACACCAAAGGCTACTAGCTTTTAATCCTGGTTTACCCGAAATCTTCAGGTCCTTGATCTTGGTTTTCTCTGTGCCTCCGTGTCTCCGTGGTGAATGTTTTTTTGTATTTTAAAGGACCATTCTCCGTAGGCCTTCTTTCAAAATAGTGACATTAAAATTAAACAGCAATCCTGTCCTGATACCAGACAACTTCAAATAGGTTAAAAGTTGCGCTTCATGTATCGGAAGGATTTTATCAACTGATTTGAGCTCAACAACGACACGACTATCAACTACAACATCCATACGGTAACCACAGTCTAGTTTTAATCCCTTGTATAGCAATGGCAGCGATTTTTGGCGTTCACTAAGAACACTGCGCAGACCCAACTCGTAACAAAAACACTCTTCGTATGCTGATTCTAAAAGGCCTGGCCCCAATACTTTATGCACATCAATTGCGGCTCCGATTATTATCTCTGTAAGTTCCGAGTCTCTCAAGGTTTCTCCGTGTCTCTGTGCCTCCGTGGTGAATTGTTTTAGTTTTACAGCACTACCGTCTCTGTATGTTTCCCGAATACAACCCTGAACACATCTGCTATCTCACCCAGTGTGGCATACGTCTTGACCGCTGCCAGTATGTGAGGCATCAGATTTTCTGTGCTTTTGGCGGCCGCTGCCAGCTGCGCCAGAGATGCTGAAACCGCTGCATCATCGCGGCTGCCCTTCATTGCTGACAAAGACGCCTTCTGTGAAATTTCCACCTCTTCCTTGACCCTTAACAGGCCTGTTGGAGGAGGTTCCTGTACCGTAAACTTGTTAACTCCGACGATGATAAGCTCGTTCTTCTCGATCGACTTCTGATATGCGTAGGCGGAATCCTGGATTTCCTTCTGCTGGAATCCGCGTGAGATGGCCTCCACCGCTCCACCCAGCTTATCAATCTTTTCAATATATTCCAGTGCCGCTTTTTCAATCTGGTCCGTCAATGATTCCACCAGAAACGATCCGGCCAGCGGATCGATACTATCAGCCGCTCCGGATTCATAGGCGATAACCTGCTGGGTTCGAAGAGCAATCCGCACGGAGTCTTCTGTCGGCAGCGCCAGAGCTTCATCACGGGAGTTTGTGTGCAGCGACTGAGTCCCGCCCAGCACTGCGGCCAGAGCCTGCATCGTAACGCGCATGATGTTGTTGTCCGGCTGCTGGGCGGTCAGGGTACAACCGGCGGTCTGGGTGTGGAAGCGCAGCATCAGAGATTTCGGGTCTTTGGCGTTAAAACGCTCCTTCATTATTTTTCCCCAGATCCGGCGGGCGGCACGGAATTTCGCCACCTCTTCAAAGAGGTTGTTGTGGGAGTTGAAAAAAAACGCCAGGCGCGGAGCGAATTCATCGACTTCCAGTCCCGCCTTGATAGCGGCATCAACATATGCGATGCCGTCAGCCAGCGTAAAGGCCACTTCCTGTACCGCACTCGAACCGGCTTCGCGGATGTGATAGCCGGAGATGGAAATCGTATTCCACTTGGGAACATGGTCTTTACAATAGGCAAATATGTCGGTGATGATCCGCATGGACTCTTTTGGCGGGTAGATGTAGGTACCGCGAGCCATGTACTCCTTGAGGATGTCATTCTGAATCGTTCCGGATATTTTGTCGGCCGAAACGCCCTGCTTTTCGGCAACAGCGATGTACATACAGAGCAGGATTGCAGCGGTGGAGTTGATCGTCATTGATGTTGAAACCTTGTCAAGCGGTATGCCGTCGAAGAGAATCTCCATGTCGGCCAGCGAATCGATCGCCACGCCGACTTTGCCGACTTCGCCGAGGCTCATGCCGGCATCGGAGTCATAGCCCATCTGGGTCGGCAGGTCAAAAGCGATCGAAAGTCCGGTCTGGCCGGCAGAAAGAAGGTATTTATAGCGTTCGTTGGATTCCTTGGCCGTGCCGAAGCCGGCATATTGACGCATGGTCCAGAAACGGCCGCGATACATGGTCGGCTGCACTCCACGAGTGTACGGATATTCGCCGGGAAGACCCAACTGCTCTTCGTAGCCGGGATAGTCAAAGCCGGGTGTGAAGCAGCGTTCCATCTCCAGGTTGGAGGAGGTCAGAAACGGATCCATACGTTCGGGTGATTTGGCAAGACCTTTGACTACTTTTTCATTCCACTTCTGTTTACTGTCGTTGATGCTCATATATGACTCCTTTTACAAAAATAGATTCAAAAATACGGGTATGAATACCGCCTGTGTTGTAGGGGCGCAACGCTTGCGCCCATGCTGCAATTATTGCAACTGTTACCGGGCGTATGCAATACGCCCCTACTAACCTCAAACCACATATAAAAAAACCAGGGGAGAAGTCACACTCCCCGCCCTGGCCTTTGAGATCGACATCTACAGATCGTATTACTACAGAACCGCTTTCAAATATTCGGTGGTCCGTTCGCGCTTCTCTTTTTCAACTGCTTTCGGATCTACCTCGACAAATTTTTCATCCGGAGTAATTTTGAAAAGAGGCTGCCCCTTCTGGACGATAGATCCATTGCCGCTCTGGATAACAATTTTGTCGATGGTCCCGGAGTAGGTTGCACGAACGGTATTGAACATCTTCATAACTTCAATGATATAAAGCGCCTGCCCTTTCTCAAAATGCATACCCTCCTCCACGAAGTGAGGCAGACCTGGCGCTTCCTGCCCGTAATACATTCCGCCACAGATCGCAACAACCTCGTCGGCTTTCGTTGCAGGGGGCGGAACCAGAATCTTTTTCATCCGTACCTGGAGTTCGGCATCAAACAGGTAATCCGGAATGGTTACCTCAAGATCCTCCTCTACCCTGAAATCCCAAAAGCTGGTTTTGTCGGCAACCAGGAACAGCATTCCGAGCAGCTCAACACCCGCTTCGAAACCAAAGTGCGATGCACGGATCTCTGACCACAACGACTCTGAATAGTCCCCCTGCGGCTTGTCTTTCTGCAGAATAGTACACAGCTTGGCATGATCATCCGCGCCCAGTTTGAATTTTTCATTGAGCGTTGCGTAGAAGCTGAGGGCTCTCTGCAGCACATCGTTATCGTGACTCCAGATGACCTCGGCAGCCGGTACGTAGGACCGATAGGTCATATTCAGGTATTTGTAGGTTTCATCAAGAATTATTACCGGGTTTTTGAGCCAGACGACTTTGCCCTTCTCCATTTTAAAGTTCTTCCGGTTGAGACTCAACCAGCCGGACAAGAGGTGCGGGTCTTCGATGAATTTTTCGATCGGGCGGGTAACCAGAGTCCCTTTGCGATCCAGTGTCTGTGACATGACTTTGGCAACTTCAGGCTGATCTGGAAACTGCTCACTCACCAACTTGGCATACTGCTTTTTCATCTGGATAAACGCAAAGACCGGGTCAAGCTTGCTGGCCTCATCCTTTAACAATCCTACAAGGGTCAGATACGGCACGACAAAGCGGGTGGTCGGCTTTGCCATAACATTATAGCCAAGGAACCAATTGACAAGGCCGTAATGAAATTCGAGATTGGTGCCCAGGTCGTTACCGCGCAACGTTGTGTGGCACAGCACCTTTGCCATCTGTTGATAGCTTTCAAGGCGGGTGTCACCCTTGGTAAGAAGCAGGGCGATGTTTGAATCGTAAGCCCCCGCCACGCGGTAGCGCATGAACATATTGGTATCAGGATTTACCAGGCAGATTCCCTGGTCATCACGTATTTCGCCATCAATCGGCTTGGACCAGTAGCGAATCATCCCGCCGGCATGGGGTGAAAGCGACGCATCGGTAGCGTTCAGACGGGCTTCGGCGGAAGCGTTGAAACGCACGAACCGCTCCGGCTTGGGGAGACGCCCCTTGTGCCGTGCAATGAGAGCCATCGCTTCGACAAGTGATTCGACGACAAAAAAGTCGTTCTTATTCTTCGGATTGGTGAACTTGAGGCTGTAGCAGAGTTCGGTGACACGGTGTTCAACCTGGATACGGGTATTGACTTCCATGAAGTAGTGACGGTCACGGTCAACAATACATTCGAAGGTCGAGGCAGAATCAAGCCCGACTGCCAGTCCGAATCGGGCTGACTCTTCTTCCATCCGCTTGAGCACCTTCAAATCGCTCTCCAGCGCCTTGACTTCGGCTTTGCGCCCGGCTTTCTTTGCTCCTTCAATAGCAGCCAGCAACCCTTCCTGGGTCACAGATATCTCCAGCAGTTTTTGTTCGTGCATCTGCAGTGAGCAGTCACGTCCACCAAGAGACACACACCATGTACCATTACCAAGCAGCTGAATTTCATTGTGGCGGGTCTGTTCGATGTTTAACTCAACAAGCACGTTTTTGTTATCGCCGACCCCGTTGGTTTTGACTTCGTTCAGAATTTCCCGCACCAGCGTCGGAGCCTCTTCAGCCGCTGCGGCAATCTGCTTGTCGGTCGCCTTCTTGAGGGTCAAGAGCGAAGCGCCCAATATCCGCTGTCCCTTACCGCCACCGCCGCCGATCGCTTTAATACGGAAGCGGCTCTGCGGGTAATTTTTAAACAGTCCTACGACCTCCGTCTGCACCTGGGCACACAATTCTTCGATCGAGAACAGATCAACACCTTTGCGATACGAGGACATCAGGATGTGATCAGCCAGCACTTCTATCGCCATTTTCTTATCGGCCAGAACGCTACTGTCACAGTCAAGTCCTTCAGCATCGGCGAGCTTGAGAAGTTTTTCGCGGGTCGGGAATTTTTTCAGCAGAGTCAGCGCCGTGATATTGTTAATACCGGGGGTAACACTGACGTTGACAGCCAGGGCGGTACGCTTGGCCTCGTCCTTTTTCCCGGCCTTTGCCTGAGTCCCGGAACATGGCCCGATAAATTTGAGACCGGCATTTTCAATCGTAGCGACGAACTCTTCGTCTTCCGCCATGAAGCCATAGCCGGCAAAAACCGAGTCATAACCATTATCTTTGGCGATGGTAATAATCTGGTTCATCCGCTCGACACGCTCTTCCTTGCTGGCGCCGCTGTAATCCGGCACTCGATGAACACGGGTCGAATCAGTCAGTTGGCGCAGTTCCGGCGCCAGGGCGTTTGGATACACGATCGAATCCTTTTCAGACAACAGGATGCCAAAATGGGTAATTCCCATCTCAGTGTAGACATCCATTGCCTCTTTACGGATCGGACCACGGCAGACGATCAACGGCTTCAGGTCTTCACAGGCAAAGGAACGCACCCATTCGGACGGTGACAGGTTCAGGCGGCGATCGCGGTGAATCAACGGGTTGTGTTTATAGAAATCAGTCATCGCTATGTATCTCCAATCATGTCGGATGTAATAAATATTTTTGAACCACAGAGCAACTGAGCAACTGAGAAAACCTTACAAATCAATTCTGCATAAAAACAAGATTCTGATATTCTTTAGATTTTAAATCAGACGCTTTATTTGCATTTACCTCATTGCTGTTCTCTGTTGCTCTGTTGCTCTGTGGTTAATTCCGGTTTTAAGGCTTAGTGGAACTCTCTCTGAATGCCGCCCATCGGGGATGGCTTGTAATGGCGCAGGAAGAAGTTCATGTTCTCGCCCAGTACCTTGCGCAGATCAGTCGGCATGACGATTGAGGAGATCGAACCGAGTGCCAGGCCCTCTCTCGGATTCATAAGCTCTTTTTCATAACGGGTGCTAAGGGCTGCCTCCTGCTGCTTCAGCCATTCTCCGGCTTCTTTTTCGGCATCTTTTTTGGCATCATCTCCGTTCATACCGGCCGCGATGCGCTCTTTGGTGCCATTTTTGGTCATATCACCAGCGGTTCCCCGGATTTTGCGCATCTCATCTTTGTAGACAAATTCTTTCCCCGCCGGACCCATAACAGCCAGTCTCGTGGTGGGGAGCGCAAGAACCAGGTCTGCACCGGTCGGATAGTTGTTGTACGAGGCGTATGCTCCGCCATAGGCGTTGCGTAGAATCAGCAGGATACGCGGGGTACGGACATCGACGATGGAGTCGAGCATCGAGCGGCCGGCCTGGACAATACCGCGTGACTCCTGCTCACGACCGGGGAGGAAACCGGTGGTGTCTTCCATAAAGATAATCGGAATATTATAGATGTTGCAGAATCTGACGAACCGGGCAATTTTGACCGCAGAATCGCAGTCGATCTGACCCGATGATACCGCACTGTTGTTTGCGCAGAAGCCGACGACATTTCCGTCAAGACGCCCAAAGGCGGTCACTACCTCACGGGCACGGTCCGGCTGAAGTTCAAAGTAATCACCGTGATCGCAGATCTGCTGGATAACGATTGATACGTCAAACGGAGTATTGAAACCGGTCGGTGAGTTGAAGGCCTTTTTAAGCAGTGTGTTGATCTCCCAGGTCTTCCGGTCAAGTGGATCACTGGTAGGCTGATAGGAGGACATCACACTGTTGTTGTCAGGAAGGTATGAAAGCAGTCGCAACGCCTGCCGCAGTGCAGCAACTTCGTCGTTTACCGTCAAATCGGCAACTCCCGACTTCCCATGGACTTTGGGTCCGCCCAATTCCTCCGGAGTAATATCTTCACCGAGTACCGACTTGACAACACCTGGTCCGGTCAGTCCAAAGAAGGTGTCGTTGGGCTGAATGACAAAGCTGCCCTGGCGGGGCAGATAACTACCGCCTCCGGCATTAAAACCGAACATGCACATAATTGACGGCACGACTCCACTGATTTTGCGCAAGGCAGTAAAGGCCTCAGCATACCCGTCAAGACCACCGACCCCTGCAGGAACAAAGGCACCGGCGCTGTCATTCATACCAATAACCGGAATGCCCTTTTCCCCCGCCATGTTAAACAGTTTGGCGAGTTTGCTGCCGTTGGTAGCGTCTATCGAGCCAGCACGGACAGTGAAGTCATGTCCGTAAATAGCTACGTCGCGGCCGTCAACATTGATGATGCCGGTAACCAGCGATGCTCCGTCCAGATTCTTTCCCCAGTTCTGAAAGAGAATGTTCGGCTGACTGGCGGTCAGGGTGCGAATACGCTCCCAGACTGTCATACGCTTTTTAAAATGCTGCTTCTCGATCTGATCAATGCTGACCGAATGTATCGGGCGCTGAATCAGATCATGGCCGGCCTGCATGGCTTCTTCGTAGCCGCCTTTTTTCCCGGGGATTTCACCTGGAATGGTAAATTCCTGAGTTTCTGCCGGCGCAAACGGGTTCTTCAGTGATGGTTTCATTGCAGTTTTTGACATCTTCGCCATCCTTCTCGTGAAATGTGTAGCAACTACCTCGTGTTGGTTATTCTCTATCGGGTGACGACGGCCAGGACTTTGACTTCAGTGCCGTCATGTGAAAGCAGCCGGTGCTTTAAAGAGGAGTCAAAATAGACGCAATCGCCCTCTTCGAGAATAATTCTTTTTTCTTCCAGTACAAGTTCCGCAGTCCCGCTCATAATATAGAGGAACTCCTCACCTTCGTGGCTGTAAGTATTCTCTTCAAGTGCTTTTTCGGTAATAGAAAGCAGGAAGGGTTCCATTTTCTTGTTTTGTTTGTGAAATGAAAGGGATTCATAGGAATAACCCTGACTGGTTCCGGCCTTGGAGATAACGCGGGGAATCGATTTTCGCTCGTGAGAACGGACGACTTCATAACGGCACTCTTCTTCATCTTCAGTGAAGAACACTCCGATTTTAACATCAAAAAATTTAGCGATTCTGGAGAGGGTGGCAATCGGAGGTGAAACATTATTGTTCTCTATCTGGGAAATGAGAGCGGGAGAAAAACCGGTCTCCTTGGCAACAGCCTGAAGAGTCAGTTTTTTTGAGAGGCGAAGTTTCTTGATTTTAGCCCCAATGTTGAATTCTCGCATTCAAACCCCTGACAAGTAAAGTAAAACTCAGTTTCCGTGCGGGGTTTGTATACAATTTGCTTTACAATGTCAATAAAATTCCTTCCAATTGAGCCACAAATCAACAGCAGTGGTAAAAAAAGTTTATTTTGGATAAATAAAATATCACCGTTTAACCTAAAAACGGCAGTTCATGGACCACAGAGCAACTGAGCAACAGAGAAATCAAACAGTTACATCAACAACAGGCATAACCAAAATGGTGAGTTATCTTTTTTGGTTTTAACTTGAATTCTTCTTTATTTTTGCTCAGTTGCTCCGTTGCTCTGTGTTTCAAATGCTTTGTCAAGGTTTAAGCCTGCGGGCAAGCAACTGTAGCGTGTGTACGACTTCTACGCCTGAAACATGCTGTTTGAGGCCGTCGGAAAGCTGCATCATACAACCGGGACAACCGGTAGCAACGGCCTGGGCTCCGGTAGCAGCAATTGCTTCGCTCTTTTCACTGTTGATATCCATGGAAGATTCATAGTGATATACATTAAAGGTACCACCCAGACCGCAACATTTGTCGGCCCCTTCCATTTCAACCAGCTCAATGCCGGGCGTACCTTTCAGCAGTTCACGTGGTTGCTTGATCACACCACGGGTGCGCAAATGACACGGGTCGTGGTAGGTAATACGAATCTGCTCTCCCCCACCGGTCTCGGATGGATCAAGTCCCAGTTGCAGTAGCAGCTGCGATGCATCCACCGTTTTTTTCGCCAGAGCATCCAATCGTTCCCGAAGTTCCGGATTGCGCTTGCCAACCACAAGCGGATAGAGACGATGCAGGGCGCCGCCGCAGGTAGCACAGGCACTCATGACATAATCCACTTCATATTTTTCAAATTCCGCCAGATTTTTTTCTGCCAGATCGCGCACTGTTGCGATATCACCACCCGACATACCCGGCAAACCGCAACACTGCTGTCCTTTGGGAATGATAATCGTGCAACCGAGATGACGGAAAAGAGCAAGAGCAGCCTCACCGACTTCGGTATACACAAAATTGGTCATACAGCCGACAAAAAAGGCGATACGCGGCTTACCCGGTTCCCCCGGGATAACCTCTGGATGCTGATCGATAAAATTGTTTTTAGCGATTTCGGGGATAAAGCGCTTGTTGCCAACGAAAGGAGCCGGGAAACGCAGACGGAGGCCGGACGTTTCAGGAACTTTTTTGAAAAAGAGCGGGCCCAGCAGCGAGGCCATTTTCGCTCCCATTTTCATGCGGGATCTGTTCTTGATTACCTGACCGACCGCAGCATGAAACGTGGTCAGTCCGCGCTTTTGCGCCAGTGACTCACGAGCAGCGATCACGATCTCATCAGTCGGCACATCGTTCGGGCATTTATCAACACAGCTGCCGCAGAGCAGACATTTCGTCATAGCCACATAGGTCTGGTCGTCCAGTTCGATATCATCAGCCAGAATATGCTGGGCCAACGCCACCTTACCACGAGCAACCGCAGGCTCTCGCTGAAAGGCGGTGAAGGCGGGGCAGTTTTGACGACAGGCACCGCATTTGACACATTTTTTCAGTTGATCTTCAACCCGCTTGAGGGGATCAATGTTTTGTTTTGCCATTCAAAAATACCTTTCACCACGGAGGCACGGAGAAATACAATACAAAAAGCATTGTAACGACTTTTTTTGTACAAAACAATTCATTCAAGACTTAACTGCTCCTGAAAGACCATTTTAAAAATTTTCTCCGTGTCTCCGTGTCTCCGTGGTGGATTGTTTGGATTTACAGCTTTTCCTTCCACTCTTCCAGAGCCATCAGCGCACGCTCTGCCAATTTTTGACGGCGCTCTTTCTTCTTGATTCTTCCCGGCAATTCAGGGAAAAGTCCGTAGTTAACATTCATCGGCTGAAAATACTTGGTATCAGCATTGGTGATGTGGTGCATCAACGCGCCAAGAGCGGTTTCAGGTGGCGGCACGGCAATCGACTCCCCTTGAACAAGAGCTGCGGCAGCGATGCCGGCGAGCAAACCACTTGCTGCCGACTCCACATACCCTTCAACACCGGTAATCTGGCCGGCAAAGAAAATATGTGGGGCATTTTTGAGCTGCTGGGTCGTTTCCAGTAACACCGGCGAGTTGATAAAGGTATTGCGATGCATCGAACCGAGACGGACAAACCCGGCACCCTCCAACCCCGGAATCAGATGAAAGATCCGTCGCTGTTCCGGCCAGGTCAGCTTGGTTTGAAAACCGACCAGATTATACATGGTTTTTTCCCGGTTTTCGGCTCGCAATTGAATGACAGCATGAGCTTCGTGGCCCGTATGCGGATTGAGCAATCCGACCGGTTTCATCGGACCAAAACGCAGGGTTTCGACACCACGCGCAGCAAGCTCCTCCACCGGCATACACCCTTCGAAATGAACAACCTTCTCAAAATCGCGCGCCGGAACCTTCTCACCTCTATTCAATTCATCGATAAAGTGGAGATACTCCTCCTCATTAAGAGGACAGTTAAGGTAGTCGTCACCATCACCCTTGCCATAACGTGAGGCGGCAAAGACTTTTGTCATGTCAAGTGAATCTGCGGTAACGATCGGAGCAATAGCATCATAGAAATAGAGCCGGTCCCCCGTCAGCTCAGCCAGAGAGGCAGCCAGGGCATCACTGGTAAGCGGGCCGGAAGCGATGATAACGATACCTTCAGTCGGAATCTCAGTAGTTTCATTTCGTTCGATTCGAATCAGCGGATGTGATTCTATTTTCTCCGTAACGTAGTCGGAAAAAAGCTGACGATCAACCGCCAGAGCACCTCCTGCCGGAACAGCGGTGGCTGCGGCAGCCTCCATCGTCAGGGAACCACAACGGCGCAACTCTTCTTTCAGCAGACCGACGGCATTATCAAGAGAGATGCCGCGCAGGGAATTTGAACAGACCAGTTCAGCCAGACCCGGCAGTTCATGGGCAGGAGAGAAACGCTGCGGCTTCATTTCATGGAGAACAACTTTGATCCCGCGCTGTGCGGACTGCCACGCAGCTTCACACCCGGCCAGGCCACCGCCTATGATGGTGATACTCTTTTCAGACATAGCAGAAATTCCTTCTATGAAAACACAGAGGCGCTGAGGTTTAAAATCTATTCTCAGTGCCTCACTTGGAAGCGCCTACTTTTGGCTGTGCCTCTGTATTTCCAGATTATTTTGTTTACTCGCTGACGTAATCACAACCCTCTTTGGGACACTTCAGGAATTCACCCTTACGCTTGTAGACTTTCTTCACCAACAGCGGAAAGCCGCATTTCGGACAGGGGCTTTCCACCGGGAGGTCCCACAGGGCAAATTTACACTTCGGATATTGATTGCAGGAGTAGAACAGCTTGCCGAAGCGCGACTTTTTTTCTATAAGCTGGCCTTCTTTGCACTCCGGACAGACCACGCCGGTATTGAGTGGCTTGACCAGTGGCTGAATATTTTTACAGGCCGGATAGCCGGAACAGGCAAGGTATTTCCCAAAGCGGCCATCCTTGATCAGCATCGGCAGACCGCATTTTTCACATTTTTCATCAGAGATAACCGGTTCGGCGACCTCACCACCCTCCTGATCAACGTTGCGGGTATACTTACACCCTTCCTGAAAACCGGAACAGGCTATGAATTTACCGCGCTTGCCGAGTTTGACAACCAGGGGCTTACCGCATTCAGGGCAGACTTCATCAGTCGCCTCGGTCGTCAGGTCAGCTTTATTAACTTCGCCCTCTTTCTGTTTCAGTAGTGTGATAAACGGCACCCAGAATTCTTTCAGAAGTGGCTTCCACTCTTTTTCACCACGCGATACCTGATCAAGCTCTTCTTCCAGTCCTGCGGTAAAATTATAGTCGACATACTTCTGGAAATGGGCCGTCAGAACATCACTGACCACCATCCCGACATCTTCCGGGAAAAAGCGCTTTTTGTCGAGACGGGCATATTTTCTCTCCACCAGCGTATTCATGATCGAGGCAAAAGTCGAAGGACGGCCGATGCCGTACTCCTCAAGCGTCTTGACCAGTGTGGCCTCCGTATAGCGGGGAGGGGGTTGTGTAAAGTGCTGTTCAGGGAGAATTTCATGAAGCTTCAGCGCGGCACCTTCCGTCATGGCCGGCAGAAGCCCCTCTTTTTCTTCGTCCTGATCATCGAGGCCTTCAATATACAGCTTCATAAAACCGGGAAACCGGATAACCGTACCGGCGGCACGCAATCCGGCACGACCTGAGCCGGCAAACGGACCTGATGCCGGTGGCACAGAAAGTTCAGCGGTAATATCCACCGAGGTCTGGTCCAGCAGAGCTTCAGCCATCTGGCAGGCAACTGTCCGTTTCCAGATCAGTTCATACAGTTTATACAGGTCAGGCGTCAGAAACTTCTTCAGTTCGATCGGGGTCTTGGCGATATAGGTCGGTCGAACAGCCTCATGAGCTTCCTGGGCATTTTTTGACTTTGTTTTGAATATGCGCGGTTTGGCGAGAGCATATTCCTTTCCGTATGCGGCGGAGATAACGTCGTGGGCATCTTTCAACGCCAGAGTCGAAAGGTTGACACTGTCGGTACGCATATACGTAATCAGACCGACGGTGCCTTCGGCGCCGATATCAATACCTTCATACAGTTTCTGCGCCGTAGACATAGTCTTTTTGGCCGAAAAACCGAGCTTGCGCGATGCCTCCTGCTGAAGGGTCGAGGTGGTGAAGGGGGGAGACGGATTACGCTTCTTTTCGGTTTTGGTGATTTTGGCCACCCGATAGCCGCCCGACTGCAGAGACGCTTTCAGTGCAATCGCAACCTCTTCGCCGGGAATATCGAACTTGCCGAGTTTTTTGTCCCCGACTGCCACCAGACCAGCCTTAAACTCCTGCCCGGCGGAAACACCCAGGCGGGCGGCAATTGTCCAGTATTCCTGCTCAGTGAAAGCCAGAATTTCCTTCTCGCGTTCACAGACCAGGCGGAGCGCTACTGACTGGACACGACCGGCGGAAAGACCGTAGCGGATTTTTTTCCAGAGAAACGGCGAAAGGGTGAAACCAACCAGATAATCCAGAATCGAACGTGCCTGCTGGGCGTTCACCAGATCAAGAGCTATGTCTCGAGGATTTTTGACGGCATGCAGAATAGCCTCTTTGGTGATCTCATGGAACTCAACCCGTTTGATTTTGATGCCCGGATTTTTTTTGTCGAGTCCAAGTGCCGCTAGCAGATGCCACGAGATCGCCTCCCCTTCGCGGTCGGGGTCAGTCGCCAGCAGCAGCGTATCCGCTCCCTTGAGTGCCGACTTGATCGCATCAAGATGCTTTTTGCTTTCCGGCAGGACATGATATTTGGGTTCAAATCCCTTCTCAATATCAACTGAGCCTTGCTTGCTCGGGAGAGCACGGACATGACCGAACGAGGCCAGAACTTTAAAATCAGGCCCGAGGAATTTTTCTATGGTTTTCCCTTTGGCCGGGGATTCAACGATAACGAGGTTTTTCGACATTTAGTTTAATATCCTTACGTAAATTTTATTCAAAACATTTTACCACGGAGACACGGAGACACGGAGATACGGAGAAAACCAAAACAAAATTCATTCTGGTTCAAACTAAAGGATCAGAACATTTAATCTTGGTTTATCCCCAATAGGTTCAGGCTGTTGATCCTGGTTTTCTCCGTGCCTCCGTGGTGGATTTTTTTCAGATTTTTTATGTATCATGCCACCGCGTAGTGTGTACCGGGCAGCGGTGTGACCGCGCCCTTGAGTTCAAGGTGCAGTAACATAGAGGAAACCTCTCCGGCTGTCAATTCAGTTTGGGAAATGATGTCATCAATGTGCAGCGGAGAACGGGCCAGCAGTTCGTAAATAGCCGCCTCTTTCGGCGAAAGTGCAAAAGTGCGGGGTGGAGACTGAAACAGCGGAGATCCAGTTGATTCGCGATCGTACCCCTGAAGTTCTTCCAGAATATCCTCTACGCAATCGACCAGCTTTGCCCCCTGCTTGATCAGACGATTACAACCGCGACTGGTGGCACAGGCAATATTCCCCGGCACGGCAAAAACGTCGCGACCATGCTCCAGAGCAAACTGGGCGGTTATCAATGAACCGCTTTTTTCGGCAGCCTCGACGACCAGAACGCCGCTTGAGAGACCGCTTATAATGCGGTTGCGACGCGGAAAGTTCTCGGCAAGCGGCATGGTCCCCAGCGGGAATTCAGAAACAAGACACCCTTTTGCTGCCATCTCTTCAAAGAGTAAACGGTTTTCCGGGGGGTACATGTTGTCAACACCGCACCCCAGAACTCCGATGCTTCTTCCTCCTGCACGAAGCGCCCCCTTATGAGCCGCAGTATCAACACCGCGCGCCATTCCTGAGACAACACAGACACCATGATTTGCGAGTGCCTCGGCCATTTTCCCGGTTGTCATCAATCCGTAGGATGTCGCCCGGCGTGAGCCGACTACGGCGATTGAAAGCTCATGAGAGCGAAGCTCTCCCTTGATATACAAAAATGGAGGCGGGTCGGGAATCTCAAACAGCGATTTCGGGTATTCACTCGAAAGATAGGTCACAAGGCGCACTGAACCCGCCTCAAGCCGGCGACACTCTTCCTCTGCAAAACGCCGCCATTCGCCGCTTTTAACACTTTCAATGATCGCAGCTGTTATGCCTCTGATACCGGAAAGAGATACGGGCGACGCCTTCAGAACAGCTTCAGGCGTGTCAAAACGTTCCAGAAGTCGCCGGAACGCAACATTGCCGATTCCGGGAACAGCCTTGAGACCCAGCCAGTAATAGTTTTCCATTTTCATACGCGCCTGCACAAAAAAAGACCGGCCCGAAGCCGGTCTTGGATTTGAGAATCTGATTTGTTACTTTGTCTGGCTCACAATCCGGTCGCCCTTGTAGATGGTATCGATACTCTTTACCACCAATGCCATGGAAGTTTTGTTTCCGGTTTCAAGGATAACAACGGCACCCAGCAGTTCTTGCGGCAGTTTATCGATTCGCCCTTCCACATAGCGCTGATCGATCATTACATCCCGAACGATATAAAGCATATTGCCAACCTCAGCCCCCTGCGATGCGCCGAGATCGGTAAAGACGATATCTCCGGCTGCAATTATGCTGACGCCGCTATAACTGTCCAGTATATATCCCTTGAGATCGAGGTCGGTGTTCTTCAAGGGGATTTCCCGCCGCAGGCTGCCCTTATAGGGGAGGAGATAGGCTCCGGGGATAATTTCTCTTGATGATTTTGTAATGATGGCCCGCGAAGATTTCGGCTCCACATCGGTAAGCTGCAGAGTCCCGAGCGGAATGATCTTATATCCCATTTCCTCATTGTTCAGCGGGTGTTTGACTGAGACATCCTTGCGAAATACGGAAAATTTATCCCCACCACCGGCTTTTTGATCAGTACCGATATCGGTGTACACAATATCATCTACTCCGGTGACAATACGATCATATTGAGACCCGATCACGAGGCCGAAGGGTTTGAAATCCTTCTCTGCCAGAAATCCCTCAGTACCATAGAGAGTATAGGTTTTCTCGGCGGCAACCTGCTGAATAGCTTCAGTAACTGTTTCTGCAGGAGCGGTTTTTTGCGCAGGAATAACGGTGGATTGTTCTTTAGATTGTTCTTTGGGAACAAGCTCCAGTCGATCAGGGAAAATACGCACTTTCTGGCTCGGATATATAAAATGCGGATTGGTTACCTGACTGTTTTTCGACCACATCTCTGGCCAGTAATTCGGGTCTTTAATAAAACGCTCGGAGAGGCCCCAAAGCGTGTCACCCTGTTTAATGACATAGATGGTGGGTTCGTCCTGCCCGGCGGCAAGCAGAGTAGATGGCGTAACAAAAAGAGCCAGTAACAGCAGCAGCATTCTGATTTTCATGGAGTACACCTCATGTGCCTTTGAAGTATGACTGCAGGACAGGCAGGCTCAATTCGCATTGAGACGTTCACGGGCCTTTACTGCAGCAGGGCTGCTTGGATATGTCGTAATAATTCTCTCAAATATGGCCGTTGCCTGATCCTTTTCTTTCATGGCCGCAAGCGTATAGCCAAGTTTTAAGAGCGCATCAGGCGTTTTAGTGCTTTTCGGGTAGCTGTCCGCAACTCTCGAAAATGCTTCTTTTGCTTTGGGAAGATCCGAAAGAGTGTAGTGACACTCACCTATCCAGTAGACGGCATTGGCAGCGTAGTCGCTTTGAGGATTGTTGGCGAGAAAAGACTCAAACGACGCGATTGCTGCAGCAAAATTATTGGCGCTGTACTGTCCGAATGCTTTGAAATATTCCGCAGGGGGGCCCGGCTCTCTGGTTGCTTTAGCTGACGACGGCTGGTTGACTATCTCTACCTTGGGGGTTTGTGACTGCCGGGTCAGACTCGCAACTCTGGCGGCAAGTTCGTCGCGGGAAGCTCGCAGATCACGATTCTCGTCCTTCATCTGCATTATCTCTCCGGCTACTGTTTGAAGCCGTCCATCCTGAACCTGCAGAACGCCATCAAGTTCATTCTGACGCTGTTCCGCTTTTTTTGACGTTTGAATCAGAAATTCTATTTTTGCTTCAGACTCTGTCTGACGTTTAACCATCAGGTCATTGGCGGCACATCCTGACAGAAAAAGAGACAAACACAGGTATGGTAATAATCGAGTGCCTGACGGCATAATACCCCCATTTATCGCATGTTTTTCATAATTAAAGCGATATAGCCATCTTTGTCAAGTGAAAGGTGCCTTTTCAGTTTTATTGGCCGACTGAATATGGTAGCATCCGGCTCCGCGTTTCATCAAACGCTGGCTAATTATATATTTGGAACATCCCATGCAGAAACCCGAACTGCTGGCCCCGGCCGGCAATATGGAAAAGCTTAAAATAGCCGTACACTACGGCGCTGATGCCGTGTATCTTGGCGGACAAAGCTTCGGCCTGCGCAATATGGCCGATAACTTTTCTCTTGATGAGATGAGTGCTGCTCTGGATTTCTGTCATGCAAAGGGTGTTAAAGCCTATCTGACGATCAATAGTTATCCGCGTAATGAGTCACTCCCGGAGTTGGAAGAGTACCTGGCGCAGATTGCCCCGCTCCCTTTTGACGCCTATATTGTCGCCGATCCGGGGGTTGTAGATGCGGTACGGCAGATGTCGCCGGGGCGCGAACTGCACCTCTCGACCCAGGCCAACACGATCAACTGGCGCTCGGCCCGATTCTGGCAGCAGCAGGGTATCCGCCGAGTAAACCTGGCACGCGAAATGAGTCTGGACAACATTCAAGAGACAGTGATCAAAGTCCCTGAAATAGAATTTGAAGCCTTTATCCACGGTGCGCTCTGCATCTCCTATTCCGGCCGCTGTCTGATTTCCAGCATGCTGACCGGCCGCGACGCCAACCAGGGGGAATGTACGCATCCCTGCCGTTGGAGCTACCACCTGGTTGAAGAGTCCCGACCGGGAGAGTACTTCCCGGTTGTAGAGGACGAGAACGGAACTTTCATCTTCAACTCCCGAGACCTCTGTCTTCTGGAGCATATTCCGGCCCTTGTCTCAAGCGGGGTGCGCTCACTCAAGATCGAGGGGCGCATGAAAGGGATTAACTACGTCGCTTCGGTGCTGCGGGTTTATCGTCAGGCACTGGACGAATATCTGACGAACCCCTCTGGGTGGAGATGCCGGACGGAATGGCTGGAGGAACTGGCCAAATTGAGCCATCGCGGCTACACAACCGGTTTCCTGTTCGGCCAGCCACGGGTCGTCGGGCAGGAGTATGAGTCGGCCTACATCCGCAGCCACGATTTTGTCGGGGTCATCGATGAGATCCGAGACGACGGAGCCCTTCTGATCAGCGTGCGCAACCGGATTAAAGCCGGTGACCTGATCGAGTTTATCGGCCCGGGAATGCGGTGTAATACTCTGACTCTGCCGTCTTTTTCCCTTCTTGGCGAGCGCGGAGCAGCTGTTACTGCCGAGGCTGCCAACCCGAACTCACAGATACTCCTGACGGTACCGTTTGCGGTCGAGGCGGGAGATCTGCTGCGACGAGAGAAAGTTGAATCAGCATGAACAATGAAAATCTGAAGCAGTACAAGGCCGAACCATTTATCACGCAACGCCGCTACGACGCAACGAAAGTCATTTAAACCAAATTCCGAGTCTATGATTTTAAAACGTTGCGACGTCGCCTAAAAGCGCCTACTTTTGGTGCGTCGTCGCGTGAGGCCGGTTTTGCTATACAATGTTTTGCCTCATACACTCAAATCGTAAGAGCCCAAGGAAATATCCGCATGAATGACCCGAAACTCCCCCCCCAGAACCTTGACGCCGAGATGTCTATTCTGGGCGGGATCCTGATCGATAATGACGCAATTAACCGGGTGCTGGAAAGCATCGTTCCGGAAGATTTCTACCGTGAGGTGCATCGCAAGATATTTCTGGCGATGATGGCGCTGTCCGACAAGCGTGAACCGTGTGACCTGGTGACGCTGACTGAAACCCTCCGAAAAAAAGGGGAGTTGGATGAAATCGGTGGGGCTGCCTATCTGCTCATGCTGGTCGATTACGTCCCGACAGCGGCTAACATCAGTTATTACTGCAGAATCGTCAAAGAAAAATCTGTCAACCGCAAGCTGATCTCCATTGCCACCGGAATTGTCACCCGCAGTTATGAAGACCAGACGGATGTTAATGAACTGCTGGACAAGGCTCAGAAAGACCTGTACGAGATCGGTGAAAACAAGCTCAGACCTCAGTATGTGCCGATTCAGCCGCTTATCAAAGAGGCCTTCAAAATTCTCAAGTCTCTCAATGAGCGCAAAGAACACATCACCGGCGTGCCAACCGGCTATGTTGATCTCGACCAGATGACTGCGGGGTTCCAGCCGGGCAACCTGGTCATAATAGCCGCGCGCCCTTCCATGGGCAAGACGACTCTGGCGCTCAACATCGCTCAACATGCCAGCGCCGAGAGCAAGAAGAAAACGGCTTCGGTGATATTTTCTCTGGAAATGAGCAAAGAAGATCTGGTAATGCGCTTTCTTGCCTCTATCGCCCGGGTTGATTTCGGGCGGATGCGCACCGGCCACTTTCATGACAGCGACTGGCCTCGCTTAACAAGAGCGGCCGGACTTCTCCATGATGCGAAGATTTTTATTGACGATTCTCCGGCGATAAGTGTCCTGGAACTGCGGTCCAAAGCTCGCCGCCTCAAAAGCGAACATGACATAGGACTGATCATTGTCGACTATCTGCAACTGATGAAATCCGGCACTCGCATCGAATCGCGCCAGCAGGAGATTTCCGAGATTTCCCAGGCCTTGAAAGCGCTGGCAAAAGAATTGAGTGTGCCGGTTGTGGCTCTCTCCCAACTCAATCGCGAACTTGAAAAACGCGCCGACAAGCGCCCGATGATGAGCGACCTGCGCGAATCGGGTGCCATAGAGCAGGACGCCGACGTGATCATGTTCGTGTACCGCGAAGCAGTTTACTGCGAACAGTGCCGAAAACGGGACGGTTCCTGTACCCAGGGGCACGAACGCAACGCCGAACTGATCATCGGCAAGCAGAGAAACGGGGCAACGGGCACCGTAAGTCTGGCCTTTTTTGGTGAACATACCCGTTTTGAGAACCTGAGTGACCGCAGTGAATAGTTCATTTAAAGGAGATGCTATGAAACCATCTATTAAAGTCTGTCTGCTGACAGCACTGATTTTAATCTCCACATCTGCCATCAGCCGGGCAGGCGATCTGCCGGACACTCCGATCGACCTCTCCAGCACCCCCTCTGTCACCTCAGCCCCTTCTGTCTCCTCGCCCATTACCCGTTTTTTTACTGAGGGAGAATGGTATTTTTCTTGGGGTTACAACAAAGAAACATGGGCGCCGAGCGATATTCATGTTTCGCAGCCATCTCTAGGCAACGACTTCACTATCCATAACGTCAAGGGACATGATGAGCCAGGTTGGGACACCGGGATCTTTAACAAAGGTCTCTTCGCGCCGCAAACAAATATACGGATAGGTCGCTTCGTCGATGAAGATCGTACGCTCGCTGTTGAACTGAGCCTCGACCACACAAAATACACTTCCACCAACGGCCAGACCGCCACGGTAACCGGTACAATAAACGGGGCTCCTGTCAATACCACTATGCAGCTTGATGATAACACCTTCCGCTATAACCTGCATAATGGCGCCAACCACCTGATGATTAACGTTGTCAAGCGCCTGCCGCTGATCGGCGCAACGAACGAAAGTCTGAGCCTTGCAGCCATAGGTAAAGCTGGAATAGGCCTTATGGTACCGCACTCTGACAATACCGTTTTGGGAAACAAAAATAATGTCGGAGAAAAAAAGTTCAGTAATTATTTCGGCACAAGTAACGGCTGGTGGCAGTTCGATGGCTGGACCGTCGGCATAGAAGCAGGAGTGCGGCTGGTGCTTGTCAAACCTGTTTATCTTGAGTTGACTGACAAAGTGGCATACTCCCGTCTTTACAACATCCCGGTCTATCAGGGGACGGCTCATCAATCACTCTGGATGAATGAAGTGATCTTGAGCCTCGGCTTTACCTATGATGGCGTTAAAAAAGGGGCAAAAAACTGACCTTTGCAACGATTGAGAGCTGAGCCGCATTATCTCTGAAACCCGCTTGCAGCAACAGGAGAAACTCCGTGGATTTTAACCATTTTGACGAAAACGGCCATGCGATTATGGTCGATGTCAGCGCAAAGCATCCGACAATGCGGACCGCTGTGGCGGCAGCCGAAGTACGCCTCTCACCGGAGTTACTTACTGCTGTCAAGACCGGTGGAGTCGCCAAAGGAGACGTACTCGGCGTTGCACGTCTTGCCGGAATCATGGCCGCCAAGCGGACATCTGACCTGATTCCGCTTTCGCATCCGCTGGCCATCCATAATGTCACGGTCGATTTTGAAATAAATGATGTCACAGGGCTGATCACCGTCCGCTGCACCGTACGGGCATTTGAGCGCACCGGCGTTGAAATGGAGGCTATGACCGGAGCCAGTCTGTCAGCTCTGACGATTTATGACATGTGCAAGGGGAGCGACAAATCGATAACCATCGGGGAGATCAAGCTGCTTTTCAAGGAAGGCGGCAAAAGCGGAGTCTACCGGCGTAACACCGGTAGTGAGGGGTGACCCTGTTCCGCATGCAGCGCGAAGTGATGTAACGCAGGTGGAAAATCAGGAACGGCAACTTTTGTGCACCCTCAGGGAATAATCAGAGTCGCACCCTGAGTTGTTCTGCTTTCGGCCGCACTATGAGCGGCAACGATATCATCGAGAGAAAACCTGGCTCCGATATGTGCGGTTACCAGACCGCTTGAAATTGCCTCAAAGAGATCCGCAGCATTAGCACGCAATGCTGCCGGGTTCGCATTGTGCGGGAAGACCGAGGGGCGGGTAAGAAACAGGCACCCTTTTTTGTTGAGCAAATCCGGATCTATAAGGGGCGCAGGACCGGAAGCCGCTCCATACAGGACGACAAGCCCGAATTGTGCCGTACAATCGAGCGACTTGAGGAAAGTGTCCTTGCCGACCGAATCATACACGACATCCGCCTTTTTTCCTCCGGATGCTTTAACAACTGCTGCCGGCCACTGTTCATCTGAATAATTGATAGCGACATCACACCCGGCGTCTCGAGCGATGGTGCACTTTTCCTCCGTACCTGCCGTACCGATCACGAATGCTCCGAGCCCTTTTGCCCACTGGCATAGAATCTGTCCGACACCCCCTGCTGCTGCATGCACCAGAATGATCTCTCCCGACTTGACTGCATGAGTTTTTTTCAGAAGATACTGTGCCGTAAGACCTTTGAACAACAATGCCGCAGCCTGCTCATCGGAGACCTCAACCGGAATCCTGACCAGCCGGTCAGCCGGCACATTGCGATAGTCGGCATAGGCTCCGACTCCTGCGTTCATGTATGCCACCCGGTCTCCCGGATTGAATTGATCAACACCCGGACCAACCGCCTCCACAATTCCGGCAGCCTCATGGCCGAGACCGGTAGGAAGCGGCAGCGGATACAGACCTTTGCGCTGGTAGACATCAATGTAGTTGAAACCGATTGCCGTGTGGCGGAGTTGCACCTCTCCAGCCGCGAGAAGAGGCAGTTCTAAAGTGGTAACGCGCATCTTTTCGGGACCGCCACATTCCTCAAGCCGTACCGTTCGTGCAATCTTCATGATCGTTTTCCCCCAAGTGGAAGTAATCGTGTGTTCTTCAAAAAAGTCCTGTTAACATTTTAAGTGCCATCACCAACAGCAGACCCGCAAAAATCATCTTCAACCTGGCCACCGGAAGTTTGTGCGCAAGCTTCGCGCCGAGTGGAGCCGTCGTAACGCTTGCGAGTGCGACAAACAGCAGAGCCGGCAGATAGATATACCCTAGAGTATACGGCGGCAGATCAATGATCCGGGAGCCGTTTAACGCATAACCGACCGCTCCGGCCAGTGCAATTGGAAATCCGATCGCCGAAGATGTCCCGATTGCACTGTGCATAGAAACATTGCAACGGAGCAGAAACGGCACCGACATGGTTCCGCCGCCGATTCCCACAAGACTGGAGATTGCGCCAATCAAGGCTCCGACGCCAAAAATTCCTCCGGAAGTGTAGGGTTTCTTAATCTCTGGCGCAATGTGCCTGACTATCCTAAAAGCAATGTAAAAGAGAAAGATGACGAAAAAAATCTTCAGGTAACGGGTGGAAATCTGCGCAGCCAGCCAGGAACCTGAAAAAGCTCCGACCAGAACTCCGGGAGCTATCTTCAGTGCAGTCGGCCATTCTACTGCGCCACGCTTGTTATGTGCCCGCATACTCGACAGCGACGTAAACAGTATGGAAGCGAGCGAGGTGCCGAGCGCCATGTGCAGGATGTGTATTTCAGGCATATGCTGCGCGGTAAAAAGAAAGGTCAGAATCGGCACGACAATAACGCCGCCGCCAAGACCGAACAGTCCGGCAAATAAACCGGCAACCGCACCGGTGAGAGAATAGAACAGCCAGTATGTTATCAAAACACCCCTTTACTCTGTGTAATGTTTTTCTTTATCTATGTTCAGTCTGTCGATGTGCCGGATATTTCGCCGCAACCTTCCTGGATCACACCGTTTCTCCCGAAATTCCGAAACTTGACAGTGAAGCAATCAGGTCCGCGAAACGCTCCCCCTGTATGATAACATGTTTCCTGAGCAGTTCTGATGCGGTATCCCCGTCACCGGCAATAAGTGCATCGACAATGGCCGAATGTTCCAGAAAAGAAGAACGCATTCGATCCCGCACCCGCACCTGCAGGCGACGATAGGCACTTAAACGCCGATGCAGGGCGTCGGCCTCCTCGATCAGAAATCCGTTGTGACTCGCCGCATAGATCGCCATATGAAAGCGCTCGTTTCGCCGGTAGTAGGCATCCGGATCGTTTT
>VFJW01000014.1 GCA_009885845.1 Geobacter sp. | reverse complement strand
TTGCCATAGACACCTTTGCCGTCACCTTCGCATCAGACAGCAACGGAACACTGACCGGCACGGTAAGCCAGACGGTCAACTATAACGGCAGCGCGACCGCCGTTACCGCAGTAGCCAATACCGGATACTCCTTTGTAAACTGGACCGGCACCGGTGGTTTTGTCACCAGTACGGCCAATCCGCTGACAGTTGCGAACATCACCGCAAGTCAGACAATCACCGCCAACTTTGCTATAAACAGCTACGCGGTAACTCCTTCTGCTGGCGCTAACGGCTCGATATCCCCGACTGCTGTGAACGTCAACCACGGTAGCGCCGCCAGTTTCACGCTGACCCCCGCGACCGGGTATCATATCTCCGGAGTTACCGGCACCTGCGGCGGCACACTCAGCGGCTCCACCTTTACAACAGCAGCAGTAACAGCCAACTGCACGGTCGTGGCAGGGTTTGCAATTGATACCTTTGCGGTCGCGTTTGCTCCAGGCGGTAACGGAATTCTGACCGGCACGTCCAGCCAGACGATCAGCTACAACGGTAGCACAACCGCCGTTACCGCCGTGCCCAATACCGGTTACCACTTCGTGAACTGGAGCGGTACCGGTGGTTTTGTCACGAGTACGGCCAATCCGCTCACAGTTACAAACGTCACCGCAAATCAGACGATCACTGCCAACTTCGCCATAGACACCTTTGCCGTAACCTTCGCATCAGACAGCAACGGCACGTTGAGCGGCGCGGCCAGCCAGCCGATCAACTACAACGGTAGCGCGACCGCCGTCACCGCCGTAGCCAATACCGGATACTCCTTTGTAAACTGGACCGGCACCGGCGGTTTTGTCACCAGCACGGCAAATCCTCTCACGATTACAAACGTCACCGCAAATCAGACGATCACTGCCAACTTCTCTATTAACAGCTACACGGTAACCCCTTCTGCTGGCGCTAACGGCTCGATATCCCCGATTGCCGTGAACGTCAACCACGGCAGTGCCGCCAGCTTCACACTGACACCTGCTGCCGGATATCATATCTCCGCAGTTACCGGCACCTGTAGCGGCACACTCAGTGGCTCTACTTATACAACAGCAGCGGTAATCGGCAACTGTAGTGTGGTAGCCGGGTTTACACTGAACAGCTATACCGTGACGGCAACAGGTGGAACCGGAGGCACCATCACTCCGGCATTTTCACAGAATATCACACACGGCAGTGCCACCAGTTTTACCATTAGTCCTGACACAGCTAACGGATACAGTATTGTTAGTGTTAGCGGCTGCGGCGGCACTTTGAGCGGTAGCACGTACACAACTGCACAAATAACTGTTGACTGCACTATAGCGGCAGTTTTTAAGATAAACAGTTTCAACATTACATCAAGCATCCCAGGCGGAAATGGCTCTGTATCCTGTACGCCAGTAACCGCTGATTATGGAACTTCTGTCTCTTGCCTCATTACACCTGCAACCGGATATCGGTTAGCCACCTTGATCGACAACAGTGTAACTATAGTGACGATGCCAACCACAGTGTCATACACAATCAGCAACATATCGGCTGATCATGCATTTGCAGCAACATTCTCGTTAAAGGAATATGCGGTAACCACTAACACTGGTGCCGGAGGCAGCGTTACTCCTGGCACACGCTCTGTTCTACACGGGAACTCATCCTCATTTACGGTACTTCCTGCAACCGGTTACACAACTGGTTCAGTTACTGGTTGTGGTGGTTCCTTAATCGGCACAACCTTTACCACCGGAGTAATCACTGGAGATTGTTCTATTTCTGCTACGTTTATTGCCATCCCCGTGGTAACTGCATCTGCCTCAGCCGGCGGCTCCATCACCTGCTCAGCGCCAGTTGTTTCAGGAGATGCTGTTAGTTGCCAAATCACTCCAGATATTGGTTACCATCTTTCCACGTTAACCGATAATGGCGTAACTGTTTTGTCCTCCATAACAAACAAAAATATGTATGCAGTACCAGCGGTAACATCCTCCCGCACAATAAATGCATCTTTTGCAGCATATTCCTTGATCGATGCACTCAAGGCCCTCCAATATGCTGTTAAAATTGCCTCTCCTCAACCGGAGGAATATTTGTGGATTGATGTTGCACCTCTTGAGGCTGGAAAGCCAAAAGGGGACGGCGTGATCAATGTCATTGATGCGCTCGTATTGTTGAAGCAGTCTATAGGCTCATATACTGCCTGGTGATGAGGTCTAACGCTTCAACCGTTTTGATTAACACTTCTGGTTGGTTAAATCCGTTGAAATCGGTACAAATCAGATGTTATCTGTGCGCTAGCTACTTTCTCTGAATCATAATACCGGTTATTTTTTGATTATTGACAATATACTGTCTGAAGGTATAAGGTAACACATGGCATGGATAGTAAGGCTACATCGAAAGGCAGAAAAACAGGCGCTTAAGCTCCCTCGATCCGTGTTGAATGTCTTGTACGTCCTCATGGAAAATATTCGTCAGCATGGGCCTGTACGTGGCGACTGGCCAAATTATTCAAAGCTGGACGGTGGTCGTCATCATTGCCACCTGAAAAAAGGACATCCGACATTTGTTGCAGTATGGACCGAGGACAAGCAAACTATTACCGTGGAGATAATCTATGCAGGCACACACGAAAAAGCACCCTACTGAATCCGGCCTTGTGCCGTTGCACTTTCTGGTGCATCCGGCCAACGTCAAACGGATTACTCGTTATGTAAAAGCAATCGAACCAGAAAACGGAGATACCGGAAGTATTACGTCTGAGGAGTTTTTCGATAAGCACTTTTCTGGACAATCGAAGCCGTCTGTTATTCTCAAGGGATACCGCTATCGCGAAAGCCTTACGCAACAGCAGCTTTCAGATATGACCAGTATACCGCAGCGGCATCTTTCAGAAATGGAGAACGGCAAGCGTGGTATCGGTAAGGAAAATGCTGTCAAGCTGGCAGAGGCGCTGCATTGTGATTACAGGGAACTGTTGTAGAGGGGTAGGTTTGTTACCCCGTCCACCATAAACGCGAAAGGCCACCCGAGAGAGTGGCCTTTTGTTTGGTACGCCCGGACCGATTCGAACGGCCGACACCCAGGTTCGAAGCCTGGTACTCTATCCAGCTGAGCTACGGGCGCGTACAACTATATTTTACATGCTATTGAAACGTAACGCGCTGAATAATAACTGAAATCTGGTTGCTGAGATCTGTTGTGGCGTTATCCGAAGCGAATATCATTGTAGAACCAGGCACAATCGTAAAATCACTGATCGACACCGTATTGCCTGGAGAGATTGTAAAGGTAAGAGTTGCAAATTCACCTACCAGGAAACCTGCGCCACTAAGAGTCAAATTACCAATAGAAGCAATTCCTGAAACAGCTGTATTTGGAATCAAGGTGGATCCCGTGGCTACTCCCGAAGCGACAACATTGCTATTTGTGATCGAAAGTCCCCTATTGACGGGATAGTTGATATCTGTTTGCAGTCCACCAATAGTCAGTCCGCCGGGAAGTGTCCCGGTTGTTGCAAGAGTAACAACAGCTTTGGTCTGTGCTGCTACTGTTAACGTAGCACTATCTGATGTGGCAGATGGTGAAACTGTTCCGCTGACAATGACTCTGTATCTGGAGGCGTTCATGCTTAACGTCGCACGGGTCAGAGAGAGTGTTGCCGTTGTTGCTCCGGAATAAACTCCTGTATCAGACACATTACTAAAGCTGCCTGAACCAGCGTCAACCTGCCATTGATAACTCAAGGCCGTCCCACTGGCAGCAACCGAGAACGACGTGTTATTACCTGTAACCATGGTCACGCTGGATGGTTGAATAGTAATGGAAGGAGGCAGGCTGGTGGTATTTGCGCTCCCCCCGCCACCACACGCAGACATCATAAACGCAATGCCAAGTCCCATCACAAATATTTTACATATTATTTTCATAGCCAATGAACCTTCAACCTCTCTATGATGCATAAAAATACCACATCGGGGCTTAAAACTGAACCACTTTTATCAGATATGTTTTATTCATTTCCCGTACTGATCAAGAAAAGACTGTACCTGCCGTGCAACTTCGCTTTTTGAATCCAGTTTCAGGTATTGCAGCCACAAAATGAGGGCTTTCGGAATATTGTTCAGATCGAAAGCATATACATAGCTGCTGTTATAGAGGCTTTCGAGGTTGTTGGGGTCTATGGTAAATGCTTTTTCAAAATTTGCCAGAGCCCGCTTGAAATCGCCGGTCTGACGATACATTGCACCCTGGTCATTGAGGATGTCAGTGTCATCGGGGCGCAAAACAAGTGCCTCTCCGTACGCTTTAATTGCCTGTTCAGGTTGGTCGGTATCAAAATAAATATTTCCAAGTTCTCTCCATGTTTCAGCGGTGGCCTCAGTCGATGCCGCTTTTTTCTGCAGATTTTCAATCTGTTGCCGCTTGTCGCTGTCCAGAGCTGATTCTACGTTTGTGGCCGGATCTTGTGACCGAACAGTGTCCTCAGTTTCATTCTCCTCTTCGCTCTCCTCATCAAGAACCGGACAGATGCGCTGTGCTGCTTTATCAAGTATCGATCCGGGTAAAATTGGTTCAGGTTGCGTTCCTCCCTGTAGCCGTTTTAACCGTGCTCTTGACGTTCCTGAAATGTCAATCAGACCAAGTAATGCGGTCTGCTCGCTACAGTCTATCTCATAATATTCGAGATGCGAGCGATACTGTTTTTCCCTGTATTGTGTCGCTGCAAATTTGCGCTCACGCTCTCCCCGCGGAATAAATCTGAGCCATAATTCCAGTCGGCCGAGAGGAGTCAACCGGATGGATTGCTCATCATAGGCAACCTTGTATTTTGATGTGCCGTCAAGTGATTGCCACTGGACTGCATACGCATTGTGCTGCTGGCTGCACAGGAGTGCAATCAGTACACAAAAGTGGAAAAAATATCGCTGCATACGGCACCTGTTCAATTGTTTGGCAGTGATTATTTCATTGTGCGGGGTCAATTTCATTGCCGCATTTATGCGTATGTACGTATGTGTTGTCAAGCAGCTTTAATAAATTCTTTCAGAATATCAGAATGTTCCGTTTGAAAATGGAAAAAAACATATAACCATTGCGTGTAATATGGTAGTAATCTACTTACTTAAAGTGGAAATAACTCTTGGCAATAGTCGCTACCGGTTACATGCCAGGAGTTGAGCCGGATGAAATTAGCCGCAAGTTTGATTATACCTTATCCGGCCTTTGATGTCGGGTTTTCTCCAGGGAGTAGTAATGCTGCTTGAAATGATAAACTCACCATCTGATCTGAAAACATTACATCAGGAGCAACTGCCTGAACTTGCGGCAGAGGTCAGAAAGTTTCTTCTGGAAACCGTTTCAATAACCGGAGGCCATCTCGGCTCCAATCTTGGAGTTGTTGAGCTGTCGATCGCCCTGCATTACTGCTTTAACTCCCCTGTAGACAAAATAATCTGGGATGTCGGGCATCAGGCATATACCCACAAAATCCTCACCGGGCGCCGCGACCGTTTTCATACTCAGCGACAGTACAAGGGTATTTCCGGTTTTCCAAAGCGTTGCGAATCTGAGCATGATGCCTTCGGCGTTGGTCACTCATCAACCTCTATCTCAGCCGGTCTCGGCCTGGCTGCTGCTGCGAGTCTTGACGGAAAACGGAGTCATTCAATTGCAGTAATAGGGGATGGATCCCTGACCGGCGGCATGGCCTTTGAAGCTCTGAATCAGGCTGGACACCTCAAAAAAAATCTTATCGTTATTCTGAATGACAATGAAATGTCGATTTCGAAGAATGTCGGTGCTTTTTCTGCGTTTATTTCCCGCAAAATGACGGGGCGTTATTACCGTGATTTAAAAAAAGAGATGCAGATTTTACTTAAGAATATTCCGGCGTTTGGTACGGATATTCTTCAGTTTGCCCGTCGTGCTGAAAATTCGCTGAAGGGATTTCTTACCCCTGGATCCCTTTTTGAGGCGCTCGGCTTTGATTATGTCGGCCCCCTCGATGGACATGACATGAAGCAGCTTGTTGATGTATTCACTAACATTAATGAACTTGACGGGCCGCTGCTGGTACATATCATGACAACAAAGGGCAAGGGGTACAAACCTGCCGAAGAAACTCCGGACAAATATCATGGTGTCGGTACGTTTGATCTTGCTACCGGCAAAGGGGCTGCCAAACCGGCGGTCAAATCATATACCGATCAGTTTGGCGATACCCTGGTGCAATTGGCGGAAGAAGACCCAAAAATTATTGCCATAACCGCTGCCATGCCGGACGGAACTGGACTCAATCATTTTTTGCACCGTTTTCCGGATCGTTTTTTTGATGTCGGAATCGCCGAGCAGCATGCCATGGCATTTGCGGCCGGACTGGCTGCAGATGGCTTCAGACCGGTTGTTGCGATATATTCAACTTTTGTTCAGCGCGCGTACGATCAGGTTTTTCATGATGTCTGTCTGCAGCATCTGCCGGTCACCATTGCCATGGATCGCGCCGGTCTGGTGGGAGATGACGGCCCAACCCATCATGGTGTTTTCGATCTTTCCTATTTACGGCACCTGCCGGGAATAACCGTTATGGCCCCCAAGGATGAGAACGAATTACGTCATATGCTCAAGACCGCTGTGTATTCAGGTATTCCGATTGCGCTTCGCTACCCGCGAGGGGCGGGTTATGGAGTTGAGCTGGATCGTGAGTTGAAATGTCTCGCAATCGGGAAGGGTGAGGAGCTTCTGGACGGTTCTGATCTGACTATTGTCGCTGTCGGAGCAACGGTTTATCCTGCTCTGCAAGCGGCGGAGGCGCTCCGGTTGAACGGGATTTCTGCGGGGGTAATCAACGCCCGCTTTGTGAAACCCCTTGACGCAGAACTTATTCTTGCGGCTGCCCGGCGGACCGGCAGAATGATGACCGTGGAGGAGAATGCCCTGCAGGGCGGTTTTGGCAGCGCCGTTCTGGAACTGTTGTTTGACAATAATATGCAGAATGTGAAGGTGCGTCGACTCGGCCTGCCTGACCACTATATCGAGCAGGGGAGTCAGGCTCAGCTCCGTAAGGATGTCGGTATTGATACTGAAGGAATCATCGCAGCGGCTGTGGAATTTATGAAATGAGGGTGACATGACATTAGAAGAGGCGCGTAAAAAAATCATATATGCCCTGGATGTACCTGGTCTGGATGACATTGACCGCTGGGCGGAAACATTGTCCGGGAAAGTCGGGATGTTCAAGGTAGGCAAGGAGTTATTCACCTCCTGCGGGCCGGCTGCGGTCAAGGCTGTCCAGCGCCATGGAGGTCAGGTCTTTCTCGATCTGAAATACCACGACATTCCGAATACTGTCGCGAGCGCGATGCTTGCAGCGGCACGCCTTGGTGTACAGATAACCAATCTGCACGCTCTGGGCGGCGCTGAGATGATGGAAACTGCAGTTGCCGCAGTGCACAAGGAGTTCAACGATACCGAGCGTCCCCGGCTTCTTGCGGTAACGATTCTGACCTCATCTACCGCCATGACGCTACGGCAGGTGGGAATAGATCATTCGGTTCAGGATATGGTTGTTCGCCTTGCCAGTCTCGCCAAAGAAGCCGGTATGGATGGAGTGGTGGCTTCGCCTCTTGAAATCGGACTGATCAGAGAAGTCTGCGGTCCCGATTTTTTGATTGTTACTCCGGGAGTACGTCCCTCTTTTGCTTCTGCTGATGACCAGAAGCGCATCATGACTCCTGCAGAGGCTGTAACATCAGGAGCTGATTATCTGGTGATCGGCCGACCGATAGCTAAAGCGCCGGACCCAGTTGAAGCGGCAGAATGTATTGCCGCCGAGATAGTGGAAGGTGCACGGTGAAGGGTGAGCTGATATTCGGCGTCAATCCGGTAAAAGAATCTCTGCAGGGGACGCGGGGTGCATACAATCTGTATGTGCAGATCAGCGCCACCGATCATCGGGTCGAAAAAATTATCAGGTTGGCCGAGGAACGCGGCGTTGCGGTTCATCGGCGGGACAAGATTGATCTTACAAAGATGTGTGCCTCTTCACATCACCAGGGGATCGCCCTGGAAGTGGAGCCCTTCCGGTATACCGACTTCGACGATCTGATGGACTCGATCAGCCAGTCCGGCAGCGCCGGATTTATTCTGGTTCTCGATGCGATTCAGGATCCTCATAATCTGGGAGCGCTGATCCGTTCGGCCGCATGTGCCGGGGTTGACGGCGTCATTATACCCAAAGACCGTGCCTGCGGCATCACCGCAGCCGCCGAGAAGACATCGGCGGGCGCCGTTGAGACGGTTCCTGTGGCTCTGGTTACCAATATCGCCCAGACGCTGGAAGTATTAAAGAAGCTCGGCTACTGGGTATATGGACTCGATGGTGCCGCCCGGCAGTCTGTATACGGAGCCGACTTTTCAGGAAACGTCGTGCTGGTGGTGGGTGGTGAAGGGGAGGGGATCAGGCCGTTAGTGCGCAAACAGTGTGATGTGGTTATGTCGATCCCGCAGTATGGCGGGGTAAGTTCACTGAATGCCTCGGTTGCCGGGGGGATAGCACTGTTTGAGATTGCGCGGAAAGTACGGGCGGTTTAGCTGGCTGCTGCGATTCGGGAGGAAACCCGATCAAATTATCGAAAGCAAAGGGAACTCTTTACGTGGTTGGAAGCGCAGCTGTTCTGCTACAGGCAATTCAGTTGGTACTGGAACGGCTGTGAGCACATCGGTGGCGGTTTTTAGCCGACCGGTGCTGCGCTTAGTTATGCCAGTTCAACTTTCAGGCTTTTACCGAGGGCAAGGGCGGCTCTTTCGAGGGTTTGGAGGGTAACTGAAACATTGGCAGGATCAAGGAGCCTGTCCAATGCTGTGCGACTAGTGTGCATCTTCTCGGCCATAGCGGTTTTTGAAAGGTTCGCTTGTTTCATTTCCTGTTCTATCTGGAATGCAATAACCCTTTTGATTGCTGCAGCTTCTGCCTCTGCACGTAGACCTTCTTCTTCAAGAAAATCATCGAAGTTTGATCCTAAATGTTCGTTTTTCATTTTGTGCCTCTTTTGTAGGTGCCAAGGCGGCTCAATGCCGTCTTGAGTTCGTTTTGTGGAGTATTCTGTGATTTCTTCATAAATCCATGCAGTAAAATCATGAACTCGCCGTCAACCGTGAAGAACACCCGTGCAATGCCGTCTGACAATCTTGTTCGGACCTCCCACAGATCCTTGTCGATCTTTCTGATGAGTGGCATTCCCAGAGGCCAGCCAAACTGGGCGGTCTTGATATCTTCGCCAATTTGCCGCTTGTCATCACGATGCAAATCCTTCAGCCACTCCCGGACCGGCTCCTTGCCGGCTTCGGTTCGATAAAATACAACTTTAAGGACAAAAGAAATATCGGTCATTTGTGACCCATTGTACCAATATTGGTACGCATGTCAATTTTAATTGTGTCTTCCGTTAAGTGATCAAATCCAAAATCACGATAATCAGGAAAAACACTAACAGAATCGCCAATGAATGTTCTTGTACAAATGCTGAGCTGCCGGTCACTCCAGTCTGAAAACTACCATGATCTACACCCACTGTGTTCCGGTCAGAACGATAAAAGAACCAAAAAGCCCGCTGGATTTTTGAAAAGAAGGGAGGTGAATGCGATTGGATACTGCGGACGTACCGGTTTTGTTTTGAGGGTCAACTTTAACTATTCGTTGCAACCGCTTCAGGCTTTGGCTTGTGTACATGTTTTTCATCAAACCGCCGGAAATATTCCGCCCGGCACCAGTTCTCGACATCAACCATTCCCTGAAATGTCGCGCGGAAATCGGTCATGCCGATGCTGAAAATCCCGTGACCATACACTATTGCTGAGCCGGTGTTGCCGATCACCGGCGGGACATTCCTTGCGATACCGCCGGCCCCAATTTCCCCTGCTACTACCGGAGTTTCCCCCAGAGTACGCACCTTTATGCAATCCTTCCAGCAGTCCGTTACGGCACACGTTTCCTTTTCACTGCAGAGCATGCTCATGACCACCGCAAAGCGGGGGTGCCCGTGCAGAATGGCCTGACATCCGGTTGTTTCAAAAATGGAGCGGTGTGCAACCAGTTCGCTGGAGGCGGTTATGCCGACAGTCGAGCAGTTTTCAAACGGGACCGGGTCGATGCAGCCGGAGAGCTCATCCAGGCTTGATGCGGTTTGGGAAATATAAATCAGGTTGCCGTTTGAATATGAAATGTTGCCGAAAAAAGAATCTACCAGGTGTCTTTGGACTGTATACCGTCCGACGCGAACAATCTCTTCCAGGATAATATTTTTTTCAGCGAACGGTCCCGAACGAAACTCGAGGTTATCAGAAGAAAGCGGAGCGAGCGATGTACGAAAATGATCAAAAGCCGCTTGTTCTCCGGGAAGCATGAAGCCGTTTTCGAGCAGATCTTCGAGGTATTTGATATACGTCGAATGAAAAACAGAAGACCAGTTGATATAGGCCTGCTCGACGGTCAAAGCCCCGGCCGCAATTATTCCGACCCCCTCAACAACAATACCTTTGCGATTCCCGAGCAGGGTGGCAATTGTCAACGCTGGATCTACTCCAAGCTCGTCTGTTCGAACTATTGGAATGTCATGCAGAAAGGTGCGGGTTTCGGTGTCACGCGGGACAATATCATGAACATGACCGGCGGATCTTCTGATGAGAAAATAAGCAAAGGGGAGTGAAGGGACGGCGGTGGCGAGAGCCAGGCAGTTCAGGCGGGAAAGCACCTCTTCTGATAACGCTGCCAGGGTTGGATCTCCGTCGGAAATCATCACGTCATCCTGCGCAGCAAAGGCAATCTGCCCGAAGAGTGCCGAGCCGTCTGAAATCAATTTTGCCGTGTATTTTACAATCTGGTTGCGCATCAGGGGGTGGAAGCAGGAATGTTGGTAAACAGAACCGAGCCATCAGATAGTGTTTCACTCCGGAAACGGGATGCCTTCTGGCTGCTGGCAATGAGGGTCGCTTTCGGGAGGGCAATGCCGCTGTCGGGAAGAAACGCCATGGTGATGTTTGTTCCTGACTGCCACGCCTCAAAGTGGAGGTGTGGTCCGGTCGATCTCCCGCTAGAACCGGACAATGCCAGCGTGCTGTCAGACGTGACCTGTTGTCCCTGTGCCACCAGAATGCGACTGTTGTGGGCGTAGAGAGTAATGACCCCGTTGTCGTGTTCGACTACGACGGTGTTGCCATATCCTGAGCGGCTTCCACTGTAGACAACCACGCCGGGAGCAACCGGTTTGACCGGGGTCCCGCTTGGGATTGCAATGTCAATGCCGTTATGCTGCCGCCATGTTCCATCGATCGGGTCTATTCTCATGCCAACCTGCGACGTTATTGAACCGCCAACCGGCGGCAGGTGAAGATCTGAACTGTCAAGGTCGGTTTCATGGGGATTCAGAGAGGCGGTAACAGTTTTTTGGACAATCTCGTCGAGCGAAATGGTATGGGTCTTTTGCTTCTTTATCAGTTTTGACTGCCGGGCCACTGCAGTCGGCCGATCTTTGATGACGACGGTGGCACTCTTGTCGCTCGGCGCATCGGTAAATGTTTCAACGCCATCGATGGTGACAAACCGGTAGATATCAGCTCTTGCGTACGAGCTGGACAGGTAGAAAACAAAGGTCAGAGCTATAATGCTGAATTTAAGAAACCCGCTCTGCAACTCTCCCGCTACTTTTTCCGGAGGTGTCAATTGTACTTGTTGTTCGACACATTTTCTGGTAGTTATTCTCATTCCTTGATTATATCGTATTTTTTGTAACAGTTCAAATACTCATCATCGGGTAGCGCTTTCATTAGGCTCGGCAGGCATGCATTGGTTTGGGACTTTTGTGCCGGAACTGCCCGTAAAATAAGCAGATATGGCTGTCTGGTGATGATTTGTTGGGCATCTGGAAGTGTAAGGTATAGTGTCGGCCTCTGGCTGTGAGCTCTAACTATCCAGATATGCTGCCATAATAAATTGTATGTGAAATTGGCAAGGAGCTTGCTTTTGTCTTAAACTCAATTTATGTGTGCCGGTGTAGGTGCCGTAAATCTGTTTTCCTGGTTACCAGAAAATTGACATGACGGGAGGTATATTGTGAAAAAAGTTGAAGCGATCATAAAACCGTTCAAGCTGGATGAAGTTAAGGAATCACTGAATGAAATCGGCATTCAGGGAATTACGATAAGTGAAGTAAAGGGTTTCGGTCGTCAGAAAGGGCACACTGAGCTCTACCGTGGGGCGGAATATGTAGTTGATTTCATTCCTAAAATCAAGCTTGAGATTATTGTTGCAGATTCAATTCTGCCACAGGTAGTTGAAGCGATTGAAAAGTCTGCCAAAACCGGTCGTATTGGTGATGGGAAAATCTTTGTTACCAATGTTGAGGAAGTCATTCGTATCAGAACTGGTGAAACCGGAGAAGATGCACTGTAGGAAAAAAACTAATCCCGATAGGAGCAACAGATGACACCGAAACAAGTAGTTGAGTTTGCCGAAAAGAACGGCGCGAAGATGGTTGATTACAAATTTATGGATTTTATTGGAACATGGCAGCACGTTTCAGTGCCAATGTCCGAGTTCAGCGAAGACACTTTCGAAGAGGGTCAAGGGTTTGACGGCTCTTCGATTCGTGGCTGGCAGCCCATTCATGCATCTGACATGATCCTGCTCCCCGATCCTGCGACTGCGAAAATGGATCCGTTTATCAAGGTCCCGACAATGTCGATCATTTGTGATATTTTTGATCCGATCACCAAGGAAGATTACACGCGTGACCCGCGTAACATAGCGAAAAAAGCTGAAATGTACCTGAAGTCTACCGGCATTGGCGATACCGCTTTTTTTGGTCCCGAAGCTGAATTTTTCATCTTTGATGATGTCCGGTTCTCTTCGACTGCCAATCAGTCATTCTTTGCCGTTGACTCATCTGAAGGCGCATGGAACAGTGGTCGCGAAGAGTTCCCTAATCTGGGCTACAAACCCCGTCATAAAGAGGGCTACTTCCCCTGTTCACCGGTTGATTCACAGAACGACCTGCGTAACGAAATGGTTGAAGTGCTTCAGAGTGTCGGTATTCGGGTTGAGTGCCAGCATCACGAAGTTGCCACCGGCGGCCAGGCCGAAATTGATATGCGCTTCTCTTCGCTGGTAGATATGGCTGACCAGCTGCAGTGGTTCAAGTACATCATCAAGAATGTTGCCTACCGCAACGGCAAAACGGTAACCTTTATGCCGAAGCCGCTTTATGGTGACAACGGTTCGGGGATGCACTGCCATCAATCGATCTGGAAAGATGGACAGAACCTTTTTGCCGGCGATAAATACGGCGGGCTTTCCCAGATGGCTCTCTGGTACATCGGCGGCATCATCAAACACGCAAAAGCTCTGTGTGCTATCACCAACCCGACCACCAACTCATACAAGCGTCTGGTGCCCGGTTTTGAAGCCCCGGTGAATATGGCGTACTCAAGCCGTAACCGGTCCGCATCTCTCCGTATTCCGATGATGTCCACCAATCCGAAAGCAAAGCGTGTGGAATATCGTACGCCCGATCCGTCATGCAACGGCTATCTTGCTTTTGCCGCTATGTTGATGGCAGGCCTTGATGGTGTGGAAAACAAGATTGATCCGGGTCAACCTCTGGACAAGGATATCTACGGTCTTTCTCCGGAAGAGTTGAAGGACATTCCGTCTGCTCCTGGAACTCTGGAAGAGGCACTGCAGTGCCTGAAAGATGACCACGACTTCCTGCTGAAGGGCGATGTCTTTACCCCGGATGTAATCGAGAAGTGGATTGAGTACAAAACAGAAGCAGAAGTTAATCCTGTTCGTATGCGTCCAGTCCCACTTGAGTTTGAATTGTACTACGATATTTAAGTGCTTGATGTTTTAATGAACGTAAAAAAAGGAGCCTCCGTCAAGGAGGCTCCTTTTTTAGTCAAATAAGTAAAGATTCGGGGCTACAGAATGAAAAGCATTTCCCCATAGGTCGGCAGCGGCCAGTATTTGGCGGCGATGATTCTTTCCAACGCATCACCATCAGCACGCAGTTCAAGCATCTTTGTAAAAACCTTTTCCCTGAACACAACGGCCTGTTTTTCAATGTCGGCAATGTTCAGTGCGCTTTCAAGGGCTTTTTCCAGTGCTTTAACATTGCTGCTCATAGAGGCAAGTTTGTCGGAGAGCTCTTCCAGAAGCTCCTTCTGGGTTGAGACGTTCAGCTTGCCGGATACGGCTGCAACGGCATTGATCGATGATGCTACCGTTGTTGCATATTCTATGGCTGTAGGGATGATGCTGTGCTTGGCCATGTCGATCATCGTCAGGGCTTCAATGTTCAGGGTCTTCACATATTGTTCGACCATGATTTCATACCGTGAATGAATTTCTTTTTCGCTAAAGACGTTGTGTGCAACAAACAGCTCAACGGCTTCCTTTGTTACCAGTTCCTTCAGTGCCTTCGGAGCGTTAGGGATATTCAGCAGTCCGCGTTTTTTGGCCTCTTTAACCCACTCGTCAGAATAGTTGTTGCCGTTAAACACAACGCGCTTATGTTTTTTTGCTGTTTCCTGAAGCAGTTTTTCAAGGTCGGCCGAGAAGTTTTTCGACTTTTCAAGTTTGTCGGCAAAACCCTTCAACGCATCAGCAATGATTGTATTAATGATAATGTTGGGGCCTGAGATGGAGAAGGATGAGCCGAGCATTCTGAATTCAAACTTGTTGCCGGTAAATGCGAACGGGGAAGTTCGGTTTCTGTCGGTGGCGTCCTTGGGCAGTGCGGGAAGGGTGTTAACGCCAATCTTCATATCAGCGTTGGCAGAAGATGATTTTGTTGCGCCAGCCACGATCTGGTCGATAATATCGGAAAGCTGGTCGCCAAGGAAAATAGAAATGATTGCCGGGGGTGCTTCGTTGGCGCCCAGGCGGTGGTCATTACCGGCGTTGGCGCAAGAACAGCGCAGGAGTCCAGCATACGTATCGACCGCTTTGATGGTTGCCATCAGGAAGGTCAGGAACTGGGCGTTTTCATGTGGGGTGTGACCCGGTTCAAGCAGGTTCTGTCCATCATTTGAGCTCATGGACCAGTTGTTGTGCTTGCCGGAACCGTTTACGCCGGCAAATGGTTTCTCGTGCAGGAGGCAGACCAGATCATGTCTGATGGCGACCCGCTTCAGAACATCCATAACCATCTGATTGTGGTCAGTGGCAATGTTTGTGTTCTCAAAAATAGGGGCTAGTTCAAACTGTCCGGGTGCAACTTCATTGTGCTGGGTTTTTGCGGTAACGCCCAGTTTCCAGAGTTCTTCATTTACTTCTTTCATGTAGGACAGCACTCTTTCCTTGATAGTGCCGAAATAGTGGTCTTCCAGTTCCTGGCCTTTTGAGGACATAGCTCCGAAGAGTGTTCTGCCGGCCATCATCAGGTCGGGTCTTTTCAGGTAAAAAGACTTGTCTATAAGGAAGTATTCCTGCTCAGCGCCGACAGTTGAGGTCACCCTGCTGACAGCGGTATTTCCGAATAATTTCAGAACACGCACTGCCTGTGTAGAAAGTGCTTCCATGGAGCGAAGCAGCGGGGTTTTTTTGTCGAGCGCCTCACCGGTGTAAGAGCAGAAGGCGGTGGGGATGCAGAGAGTTATGACATCAGCCTCTTCTCTCAGGAACGCAGGAGAGGTGCAATCCCAAGCGGTATAGCCCCTGGCTTCAAAAGTTGCTCTCAGGCCACCGCTGGGAAAAGAGGAGGCATCCGGCTCACCCTTTACCAGCTCTTTTCCGGAGAACTCCATCAGAGCACCATTTTCATTTGGTGAAAGGAATGAGTCATGTTTTTCTGCAGTAATACCGGTCATCGGTTGGAACCAGTGGGTAAAATGTGTTGCACCTCTTTCTACAGCCCACTCTTTCATTGCTGTAGCAACAACATCTGCGATTGTAGGATCCAGTGGCAGACCTTCATCGATGGTTTTTTTCAGGTTTTTGAAAACACCTTTCGGCAGCCTTTCTCTCATAACTGCCTGGTTAAACACATTTTTACCAAAAATTTCCATTGTGCAGCCTCCTTTTTAGGCATTTGTGCAAATAATAAGCAAAAGGCTTATTCAATATAGTCGAAGTTTTAAACAGTTACGGAGCCAGTGAGTTGGATTTCTGAATCATGAGCAAGATGAGTGCCAAATATTTTGGCGAGATGGAGCATTCGCGCCTTTTCTGCGTTTCAGACGGGAGCCTTGCAATTGACTTTGATGGTACACTCTGTTAGAAGGTGTGCAGATTTATTCAGTTCAAAGGAACCACATGGAAAATTTCCTCCTCAAGCTATCAGTAATGCTTGTGCCCGGTATGCTGGCTATTGTCTGTCACGAAGTCTCTCACGGATATGTCGCCTGGCGTTTTGGTGACCCGACCGCGCGAATGATGGGCCGCTTGACGCTCAACCCTCTGAAGCATATTGATATCATAGGCACTCTCATGATATTCTTCATCGGTATAGGGTGGGCAAAGCCAGTACCGGTTGTGTTTGAAAACCTCCGTAATCCCAAGCGTGACATGATCTGGGTGGCGGTTGCCGGACCGATCACCAATATTATTCTCGCAACAGTTTCTGCGTTTTTGCTTCGGGGTCTGGTAGCGTTCGGTAATCCGGCCACTTCCGGTTCGCCCATTGCAATGCTGGTTGAGCCGGTTGTTCTGATGCTGGCATTTTCAGTTTACATAAATCTATTGCTGGCGATCTTCAACATGATCCCGGTGCCACCGCTGGACGGTGGGCGTGTGTTGGTCGGTTTGCTGCCGTATAAGCAGGCGAACGCCCTGTCCCGTATCGAACCGTACGGGATGATGATAATCATTGCGCTGGTGTTTTTTACCAACCTGTTTTCGTACATCCTTTCCCCGGCACTCAAAATAGGTGTTCAACTGCTTGCCGGCCCACAAAGCGGACTTGTTCTGGGAGTCACCAGCCTGATGATGCATTGAGCCTTCACTACTAATTCTATTCAAGAAAGAACAACGAAAATATGACGCAGAATCCCGAAATTGTATTTGAACATGATGACTTCACGTTTGACACTATAGACGAGGAGCTGCTTGTTGACGGGCGCTGTCAGCAGATTTTGAAACAGCTCTATCTTTTTCTTCAGCAGCAGGGGATGCCTGCTGAGCAGGCCTCTGAACTAGCCTTCAGTGCCGATCTCTATCTGCGTGATTACCTGATTGACTTCGGGCGCCAGAATATTGTCCGCCCACAGCCCGGTATTGTAACCACTTTTGCCGGTTCCTGGTTTATCACACATACGCTGGATCCGGAGTTTGGCATGCTGGAGCGGCATCTGACCGCAATTATCGAATTATACCGCTATCTGCACCGGCAACATCTGATTTCTGCTGAAGAACTCTCCATCGTTTTGAAGGAGGCCGGTGAGCGTGACTATTTCCGCCAACGGATTGATTCGTTTCTGAATCTTACCGGCGCCGGTTTTGCCATGTGGGATGCCGGATGTCCGTCGCAGCTATGATATCTTTCAGGGAATAATTGCAATGGCGTGCAAAACGATAAAGCAGATGGTTATTGCGATACACGACCACGCCTTTCTCAGAAAAGAGTGGTTCGTCGATTTTCACAGTCAGCTGTTTCAGGATTTTCTGGCGGGGTTGGTCAAAGAAATGAAGCGGTTGGGGGTACATGTGAGTGTCGTGAACAATCAAGACACGGTTATTGAGATCAACAGTTATGCCGATCTGCTCAACGTGGTGAAAATTTCCTCTCCGCAGGATGGCCATAGCAATCAATGCATCGGCCATATAATCGGAAAGAGCGGGAAGCTTGATATTATGGAAGATATCAGCTTAGCGGTTCGACGTGTGGCGTTTGCTCCGGAAACGATTGCTCCGTCCGGAGAATTCAGGAAAGTCTGCCATAATTGCGGTTGCGGGTGTTAGCGCTGCCCTGATCCGTCAGGGTGGGCCTCACTCAATCGGTGCCGGATCGCACAGGTTTTCAGAACAGTTGGCTTCGCCGCCGCAGGTAAAACAGTAAAATTTGGGATCACTGCTCACGGCGGTAATTTCATCGTACAGCCCGCTGCTTCTCAGCATACAGAGATGGCCATGGTGATCGGCACTGCAGCGGCATTTGGATTGAGCTGACATTGTGGGGCTCCTTCGATACATAATTTTGGTCGGGATGCCGTCACCATACCAGAACGGCAGAAAAAAGAAAACAGCCTGAAGGGTTCCCTCGCCAATCGGGTTTTTATGAAAGGATGCTATTCACCATGACATGTACCCCTGTTTCCCTTCTGGTTACCGGAGGAGCCGGCTTTATCGGCTCCAATTTCATTCATTCCTATATGGCCAATAATCCATTATGCATGGTCACCAATCTGGATTGTCTTACCTATGCCGGTAATTTGAAGAATCTGACGGCGGTAGAAGAGAACCCGCATTACCGCTTTGTTAAAGGTGATATCGGTGATGCTGCTCTTGTAGCAGAAATTCTTGCCTCCCGCAGGATTGATGCGGTGGTCCATTTCGCCGCAGAATCCCATGTTGATCGATCCATCACCGGCCCGGAACTATTTGTCCGTACGAACGTACTCGGCACGCAGGTTTTGCTGGAAGAGAGCCGCAAACATTGGCAATCCGGCGTTGTACCTGACTTCCGTTTTCTTCAGATTTCAACAGATGAGGTGTACGGCAGTCTGGGTGATACCGGCTACTTTACCGAAGAAACTCCACTGGCAGCCAATTCGCCCTATTCGGCCAGCAAGGCGGGAGCCGACCTGCTGGTGCGGGCGTACCATGAAACATTCGGCCTGCCGACCCTTAATACCCGCTGTTCCAACAATTACGGTCCGTACCATTTCCCGGAAAAGCTGATTCCGCTCCTGATCCATAATATCATCAACGAAAAGCCGCTGCCGGTCTACGGTGATGGATTAAACGTCCGGGACTGGCTGCACGTCCGGGATCATGCAGTAGCAATCGAGACGGTGCTGAAAAAGGCTGTGCCCGGTTCGGTGTATAATGTCGGAGGTAACAACGAATGGAAAAACATTGATATCGTCAATCTGGTCTGTGATCTGCTGGACGGTCGACTTGGCCGCCCGGAGGGCAAAAACCGGGCGCTGATATCCTTTGTCAAAGATCGCCCCGGCCATGATCGTCGCTATGCCATTGATGCCTCGCGCCTTACATCCGATCTCGGTTGGAGCCCTTCGTACACCTTTGAGGAGGGTATTGCCGAGACGATCGACTGGTACCTTGCCCATCAGGAATGGGTGGCTGATGTGACCTCCGGTGCGTACCTTGAGTATTACCAGGTTCAGTATAACAGAGGTGCCGCTTGATTCTGGTGGTGGGAGCAAACGGCATGCTGGGCCGCGATCTGATGCAGCTCCTTGGTGACTGTGGCCGTGGTGTTGATATTGATGATATCGACATTACCTCGCCCGGTGAGGTATTGAAGCTTCTGGGTGAATTAAAGCCGGAGGTCGTGATTAATTGCGCTGCCTATACTGATGTCGACGGGTGCGAAAGCAACCCTGAGACGGCGATGACAGTCAATGGTGAAGGAGTGGCGTATCTGGCGATGGCCTGCCGGGCAAATAATGCCTTGCTGGTACAGATCAGTACCGATTACGTTTTTGACGGCGGCAAAGGAACACCGTATGTTGAGGATGATGCTCCCTGTCCACTCAGTGTCTACGGTGAATCAAAGCTTGCCGGAGAAATGAACGCCGCATTCTGCACGGAACATCTGATCGTGCGGACTCAGTGGTTGTTCGGATTGCATGGCAAAAATTTCGTCGAGACCATGCTGACACTGGGATCGGAAAAGGATGAGCTGACAGTTGTTGATGATCAGACCGGTTCCCCCACCTGGACAATGGATCTGGCGCAGGCGGTTATTGCTCTGATTGACAAGGGTTGCCGGGGAATCTATCATGTGGCAAATTCCGGGTACTGTACCTGGAATGAATTTGCCGTGGCGATATTTGAAGAGACCGGTCTGCCGGTTTCGGTCAGGTCAATGACAACTGCCGAGTTGAATCGTCCGGCACGGAGGCCGCTCTATTCGACACTTGAGTGCGGTAAATTGACGCATGATACCGGTTTCCATCCGCAAGCCTGGAAAAATGCCCTGCGAAAATACCTTGCTCTTAGAAACATACCACCACTATGAAAGGATCACTAATGGAACGCGGAGAACGCCCCTGGGGCACCTATACTGTTCTTGATGAGAACACGAGTTACAAAATAAAGCGTATTGAGGTCCTGCCCGGTCAGCGCCTGTCGCTGCAGAAACATCATCATCGCAGCGAACACTGGATCGTGGTGTCGGGCACGGCACTTGTTACCTGTGGCGATAACCAGCAGATTGTTAATGTCAATGAGTCGACCTTTATCCCGATCGGTCAGAATCATCGCCTTGAAAACCCGGGGAAGATACCGCTGGTTATCATTGAAGTCCAGAGCGGTGAATACCTGGGCGAAGACGATATCGTCCGATTCAATGATGATTACAATCGCTGTGAGAATACAGTTCCTGATAATCTGGAAGACATTTTATCTGAAATTAACTCAGAAAATGATAAGTAACGTTACTACCCGTTTGCGTCAGTAATAGTCTTGTTTTGTTCAAATAACAGGAGTTCCACTATGTACATTGTTATTCTGGCCGGAGGTTCAGGAACCAGATTCTGGCCGCTTTCTCGAATTGCTCTCCCGAAACAGCTAATCTCGATTACCGGTGACCGAAGCATGCTGCAGAGAACGGTTGAGAGAGTGCTGCCACTTCATCCGAAGCGCATTCTGATTGTAACCAACCACCTGCAGGCGGCAGAAACAAGTCGCCAGATGTCGCTCTATGACTCGGTGCCGATTGACGTTATTGCCGAGCCGGTTGGACGAAATACCGCTCCGGCAATCGGGCTTGCCGCCGCTCTGATTGCTGCCCGTGATCCTTCCGGAGTCATGGCTGTGCTTCCGGCAGACCATTTTATTAAAAATGAAACAGCACTGCGCGATACACTCGTTTTTGCGGCGCAGGCCGCAGGCCGGGGTTCTCTGGTAACGCTTGGTATCCTGCCGTCGCGTCCTGAGACCGGCTACGGGTATATCGAGGCGGATATGACGGCAATAACAGGACAGGGGCCGTTTCCGGTTACGCGTTTTGTCGAGAAACCGCCGCTTGATGAAGCTGTACGCTATCTGCATGAAGGGAATTTCTTCTGGAACAGTGGCATGTTTATCTGGCGGGCCGATACGATTCTTGAAGAGATGGCGGCGTATATGCCTTCTCTGCGCGCAAAACTTGAACCCTTGCTACACTCCGGCAATTCAGGTGATGCCGGTTTGAAGGAGCGGATTGCGGCTCTATATCAGGACCTTGAGAGCGTTTCAATCGATTACGCGGTGATGGAAAAGTCTGCCAAGGTGCAGATGGTGCCGGCCGAGATGGGGTGGAGTGATGTCGGGAGCTGGAGCGCATTGCCGGAGGTTATTGAGCCAGACAACTCGGGGACTGTTTGTGTCAATGCAGGCGGGCATATAGCCGTCGATTCCTCTGATTGTTTGATTTATTCGGATGGTAGGATGGTCGCTACGGTCGGTGTTCATAATATGGTGATTGTGTCCACGCAGGATGCCATACTGGTCTGCGATCGTGAGCGCTGCCAGGATGTAAAGAAAGTTGTTGAGCAGTTGGGAGCTGCCGGATTGACGGCCTACCTCTAGATGTTCAATAGATACTCCGTCGAAAATCACGACGGAGTTTTTTTAGGACCATTGTCAACCATCATTTAAAAAAAGGTTTACCAGTAGGAAGGCAGAGATGATCAGAACAGTACAAAATGAACTTGAAATGATCAGAAACCGTGGATTGCTCAGAAGTACCCGGCTCGTCAGCGGCCGGCAGGCGGCCCGGGTTATCTGCAATGGTCTCGATGTCCTTATGCTCTGTTCCAATAATTATCTTGGGTTGGCCGATCATCCCGCTCTGGCAGCAGCTTCGATGAAGGCAATTGAACAGTATGGAACTTCGAGTGGGGCCTCCCGTCTGGTGTCCGGAACCATGGAGCTGCACGAGCGACTGGAACAGGCTGTTGCCACCTTTAAAAAGAGTGAGACAGCGCTGATCTTCAATAGTGGCCATGCCGCAAACACCGGCATTATTCCTGCTCTGGTCGGCAGGGGTGACGTTGTATTTTCTGATCGACTTAACCATGCCAGTATAATTGACGGGATACTCCTTTCCCGGGCACGATTGGTGCGTTATCCTCATAATGATGTGCACGCACTTGCCCGACTTATGGATGAACATTCTGCAGGACGCTGTCTGATTGTCAGCGATGGCGTGTTCAGCATGGATGGTGATATCGCACCCTTGAAGGAACTTGCCGCGCTCAAACGAAGCCATGGAGCGTTGCTTATGATAGATGATGCTCATGGGTGCGGTGTCCTCGGAGAGCAGGGGCGTGGGAGTGCTGAGCTGCTTGGTGTCGGGGATGAGGTTGATATTCAGATGGGAACTTTCGGCAAGGCTCTGGGAAGTTTTGGTGCATATGCCGCTGTTTCAGCCGAATTGCGTGATCTTCTGATCAATCGGGCGCGCAGCTTTATTTTTTCAACATCGTTGCCACCGTCGGTACTGGCGGCTTCGCAGGCGGCGGTAGAGATTGTTCAGGCAGAGGAAGGAGACCAGTTGAGAGAACGGTTACATGCCAACACCCGTTTCTTCAGGGACAGTCTTGTCGCTGCCGGTTTCAGCATTCCTGACGGCACGACCCAGATTGTGCCGTTGATAATCGGCCCGACCGATACCACCATGCAGTTTTCAGAAGCGCTTCTGGCTGAAGGGCTCTTTGCGCAGGGCATTCGCCCTCCAACTGTTCCGGAAGGCACCAGTCGCCTCCGTTTTACTCTGATGGCTACGCATATCCGGTCCGATCTGGCCGCTGCAGTTGAATGTATCTGCACAGTCGGCCGGCGGCTTGGAGTAGTGTGATGAGCTGGTATCGGAACCGCAGTGGTGAACAATTGTGGTATGAAGAACAGGGGATCGGGTGTCCGGTTGTACTTGTTCATGGCTGGTGTATGTCATCCGCGGTCTGGAAATATCAGTTTGCCGGCATCTCTGGCGATCTGCGTATCATGGCGCCTGATCTTCGTGGTCACGGCCGATCGCGGGGGAGTGCCGGTCATATGAGTTTTGACGGTTTTGCCAATGATCTGATCGATATGTTCGATTGTCTTGAACTTTCGAAGGTTATTCTTGTTGGTTGGTCCATGGGTGCACAAATCGCACTGCATGCGTCAACCGAATTATCTGACAGGCTGGCCGGTCTGGTGCTGGTATCGGCAACTCCCCGTTTTACCGCTTCAGATGATTTCCCTTTCGGTCTACAAGGCAGTGAAGCAGACGGGATGCGCTTGAAAGTACAGCGAAACTCGCAGCGTGCGTTGGAGGGATTTTTCTCGCGCATTTTTGCTGAAGGAGAGCTCGAAGGTCACCACCTCGCTTCAGAAATCAAACAGTTGCTTTCAGAAATGCCGTCGCCTGACTCCACCGCACTGCTCGATGCACTTGAAACGCTTACCCGGGCAGACATGCGTCACGTACTGGCCTCTATTGCCATTCCGACGTTAATTCTGAATGGCACCCATGATCGTATCTGCCTGCCGCAGGCATCAACCTATTTGAGAAAACACATTCCAGGAGCTGAACAAACCGTGATACCGGGTTGCGGGCATGCCCCGTTTCTTACACAGAGTAAGCTGTTTAATGCCGAAATTATCCAATTTTCAAGGAGCATCTTTGGAACGAAGGACTGATATGAGCAGGATTGCCGCCGCATTTCATCAAAAAGCTGAGGAATATGATACTCATGTTCTTGTCCAGAAACGGGTTGTGGCACAACTGGCGGGATCTGTAGAGCTGTGTCAGAGTCGAATACCGGAACTCATTCTTGATGTTGGAACTGGTACCGGAGCCATGCTGGAAAAATTACATTCACTGTATCCTGCTGCCCGTCTGACCGGAGTTGATATCGCTCGAAACATGTGTTTGCATACCCGACAGAAGCTGGGTGCTGACTGCAATGTCGTAACCGGATCTGCTGAAGCCCTTCCGTTTAGAACCGGGGTGTTTAATCTGGTCGTGTCGGCGTCCGTACTACAATGGGTGGACAATCTATCCGCAGCATTGCATGAGATGCACAGGGTCCTGCTCCCGGGCGGTGAAGTCAGATTGGCTTTCTTCTGTCAGGGGACTCTGGCGGAGCTTCATGGCTGTTTTCGGGATGCGTCCAATCTGAACGGCAGATCCAGTAATCAAAAAACAACACGGTTGCACGGTTTCAGGGCTGTGGATGAAGTAATGTCGATCGTGAACAGCATGGATTTTAAACGGGCTGTTGTTACCGTTGAAACGGAAGTGGACTGGTATGACGACCTGAGTTCTTTGTTGAAGTCAATAAAAAACATCGGAGCGGGAGCGGTGGCTGGTGGTTCGGGAAGCGGTCTGGGATGGAGAGGGGTATTACAGGAGACATCCCGGTTGTATCAGGAAAAGTTCGGTGTTAACGGGCGTATCCCCGCAACGTACAAAGTACTTTACCTGACGGCGCAGGCTCAAACGGGTAACAACCTCGCGGCAAGATTATAACGAACTGATAATTTTCTTCGCAAACGCATTAATTACGCTGTAGTGAACTTCCACGCCTTCACGTTTACCGTCAATTATTCCCTTGTTTTTTAGCAGGGCCAGATGCTGGGAAACAGTTGCCTGAGGCAGTCCGAGGCATTCCCAGATGTGTTTCACGTTACACTCCTGAGTACAAAGACCCGCAACAATCTTGAGGCGGATCGGGTGGCCCAATACCTTTAGTACATCTGCTTCTTTTGTAAATTTCTTTTCCTTATCAAAGGCCATAGCTCAGGCTCCTTCATTTTTATTTTATCATATATATGGATTCTGTGCGGGTCAACCAAAAACCGGTCTCGATACAATTTTGAGTGGATGGTTTCTCTCATCCGTACAACTTACCGCTCAAATGACAGGCAGCTGTGTGATCAATTCCATAAGTATCCATCGCTGGAACATTGTGGCGGCAGAGTTCTACCGCATGACGGCAGCGTGGATGAAAGCGGCATCCGGTCGGGATTGACAGTGCGGAGGGCAGATCGTCCTGAAGTAATTCGCTTCTGGATGCGGCGGCAGCGCGGAACCCCGGGATTGCTGAGATGAGTGCCTCAGTGTACGGGTGCCTGCAGCGGCGAAAAATTTCTGAAGCAGGACCGGATTCAACAATTGCACCAAGATACATGATGATAATCCGGTCACTGATATGACGTAATATCAGTAAATTATGAGAGACAATTATCATGGACAATGCGAAGTCGATCTTCATTTGCAGCAGGATATTAATTATCTGGGCTTGAATTGAAATATCGAGTGAAGACACCGGTTCATCGGCGATCAGGATTTCAGGAGATGCTGCCAGTGCACGCGCAATTCCAATCCGTTGACGCTGCCCTCCCGAAAACTCATCGGGAAAACGGTTTGCAGCTTCGCTCGACAACCCGACCGCTGTCATGATTCGGGTAAGTTCTGAGTGTTGTATCGCGGCAGTCATGCCGGCGATTTTGAACGGTTCCGAGATACTGTCTCCAACCCGCATACGGGGGTTCAGTGACGAAAACGGGTCTTGAAAGATCATCTGTGTTTTACGCCGGAATGCAATCTGATCTTTCTGTCCAAGCTGTTTCAGTTGAGTGCCCTTGTAAAGTACGTTTCCCTTATCAGGCATGAGGAGACCGGCCATGATTTTAGCCAGGGTGGATTTGCCGCATCCCGATTCACCGGCGATCCCGAGAGTCTCGCCGGCTGTCAGATGCAGGGAAACCTGATCGAGGGCGGTCAACATTCCGGTTGTGTGATTCCGGGTAGAAACTTTGAATGTTTTATGCAGATCAACTGCGCTGAGAAGAGGGGTAGTGTTCATGAACATTTCCAGCATCGGAGAGTATGTGACGGAGCAATTTCAAGAAGTTGCTGAGGTACCGCATGGCAAGTCCTTTCCGCAAGAGGACAGCGCTCGGCAAAACTGCAGCCGTCTACGGACGCCGTTCGGATGTTCAGCTGGCCGGCCACAGTTGGTAATGGTCTGCCCGGTGCCGCATATTGAGGCAGAGAAGCCAGGAGCGCCTGCGTATAGGGGTGTTTTGGTCCAGTCAGCAGAGTGCCGGTTGGAGCAGATTCAACAACCTGACCGGCATACATGACAACAGTATGGTCAGCCCGTTCAGCTACTATTCCCAGGTCATGGGTTATAAGCAGGATCGACAGACCGCTTGTAACTCTCTGGGCATCAAGAAGTTCAAGTATCTGCGCCTGAATGGTAACATCCAGTGCTGTCGTAGGTTCATCAGCAATCAGCAAAGAGGGATGACACGCAAGAGCCATGGCAATCATCACTCTCTGGCGCATTCCTCCGCTCAGCTGGTGCGGATAATCGTGCATCCGGTCGCCGGCTGAAGGAATGCCGACATGAGACAACAGCTCGATGCCGCGCTCTCGAGCATCACGTCGGGAAAGACCCATATGCAGAAGCAGCGGCTCGCAGAGTTGGTCGGCAATACGCAGCACTGGATTAAGTGAGGTCATCGGCTCCTGAAAGACCATCGAAATTCTTCTTCCCCGGATGTTTCGCAGAGCCTCCTCCGGAAGAGTCCGCAGATTCAGGCCCTCAAAAAAAATGTCTCCGGAGCTGATAAATCCAGGTTGCGGTACAAGCCGCATAATCGAGAGGGCCGTCATGGTCTTGCCTGACCCGGATTCCCCTACAACTGCTAACATCGAACCTGTGTGCAGTTGCATAGATATCCCGCGAACAGCATTAAAAGTGCCTTCGTCTGTCGGAAAGGAGACTTGAAGATTTTTAACTGAAAGCAGTTCAGTCACAGGAATTTCAAAGAGTTAAAAAGGAGTGTTTCAGGCACAGGAAGCTGATTGAACGGCAACCGGATGTTTTTCAAAACGGGAGGCAAAAAAGGTGCCTTCTTCAAGTATTGAAATAAATAGTTCAACAATGGCGGGATCGAACTGCGTACCTGAGTTTTCAGACAATTCGGCGATGGCAGCGTCCAATGAAAGTGCTTTGCGATAGGGGCGATCAGAGGTCATGGCATCAAACGCATCCGCCACACCGATGATACGTGATTCGAGAAGCTGGTCATGGTGCTTGATGCGATTAGGATATCCCATGCCGTCATACCGTTCGTGGTGTTGGCCGATGCAGGTCCGCACGTCTTTTAAAAAATCTATTGGTTCGAGAATATTCATGCCGATGGTCGGGTGTAAATGAAGTTCATTTACATCACTTGAAGACAGCTTGCCCTCTTTATGAAGCAGGCTCAGATCGATTCCGATTTTCCCGATGTCATGTAAAATTGCCGCCCGTTCCAAAATCTGCAGCCGATCACTGGAAATATCAAGTCGGCTAGCTATTTCCACGCTGTAACGAGTGACCCGTTCAGAGTGACCTTTGGTGTAGCTGTCACTTGCTTCGATGGCTGTTACAAGCGCTTGAATCGTGTTCAGGTAGGTCTGCTGCTGCTCGTCATACAATGTTGCGTTTTTAATTGCAATTGCGGCCTGTGCGGCTATGGTAGTGAGCATTTCCAGTTCAAATGCATAAAACTGAGAATTATCGGACTTGTTAACAACACTAATCGTGCCGATGATTTCATCCTTTACCATAAGCGGTGCACATATCAATGTTTTGCGCTCATAGCCCAATTCACTGAAGCGAGCGAACTGAGGTGCCTCATTGATATCTGCGATCAGAAGCGGTTGTCGGTTTTTGATAACCCAGGCGGAAGTACTTGTCTCTTTAATTTTTATTGCCTGGTGTGGTGAGCTCAGTTTGCCGTTACTGATCAGATTGGTAACATTAAGCGTCTGCAGCTCTTTATTATACAGAATGATATAGCCGATTTGAGCGTTCAGCGAACTTGTCGTACTGCGCACAATCAAATTGAAAAGCCGGTCAATATCCATGGTTGAATTGATTGCCAGACCGATTTTGTATATAGTCGAAAGGCGATCGATTGCATGTTCGAGATTCGAGTTTTTCTGTTCAAGTTCAGCAGCCAGATCAGCGATGGTGTAACTTGCTTTCTCAACCTCCTCAATTCGTTCTTCCAGTGAAACATTCAAATTTTCAATTTCTCTGAGATGTTCTTCGAGTTTATGGTTCATCACCTGCGTGTCATGATGATGAACAAGTTTTTCTTCTGCCCGGGCCAGTTCGCGTTCATTGATGACGGTGGTGTGCATCATGTCTTTTAACTTGACGGTCATCGAGTTGAAGTGCAGGGAGAGGGTGTTCATTTCATTTGAGCTTTGAATAGAGCTTTTGACTTCGAAATTACCGAGCTCTATCTGTCGCATGTCGGCAATCAGCATGCGGATTGGCCGGTCGACGTAAAGTGTCAAAAAAGCGAAGATAGCTCCGATAATCAGCGTGATCATGATGGCGGCAGAGGCCATGGAGTTTTTCTTCTCGTGCTGTAAATAGCGTGCCAATTCGTCGAGCGATATTTCGGCTTCAATAATGGCAATGACCGCTCTACGGGAATCATGGCAGCCATAACAGTCAGGAGAGTTGAGGATGCGAGTGTACGAGTCGTGGTTGTTTTTGTTGTTGGTAAAATAAAAATGATTCTGCTTGGTATTCAGGATTTTTTCGAGTTCTTCGGGAGTAAGTTCTTTGCCGATATCGTTATTGTCAGCTGAATGAAGGATTATCCCTTCCATGTTGATGATCCGCAACTCTTTGATATCGTCGTGAACTTTTGCGTCGTGAAGAATCTTGTTTAAATCCGTAGTGTGGCCGGCTTTCATGGAAGTCTGGATATTGGAAACAACGCTATCAGCCAATACTACGGCGCTCTTTTCAACAATACCTTCAATCACGGACTTCTGGTTAAGGAAATGCTGCCACGACGCATAAGAAATGACCGCGATGACGATAATCGACACCATGCCAACTATTTTAATTTTGAGAGATTTTATGGTCATGTTGAATCTTCCTGAATCTATTGTTGAGCCTTTTGCCGTGCTTTGGTAGCGATTTGGCGAAAAAACGATGTATTACAGGATACTTATCTCTGAATCGTCAGTCCGGTGTACCTGAATTAGATAACCATCGCAGCTTCAAGCAGTTAAGCGCAGTCACCACTCTGAACTGTTGCATGAAACCACTCGAAATTCTTGTATTACATTAGTAATGCTTATGAGTTAAGAGCTGAACAGAAGAGAACATACAGTATGTGTGCCAAGTAGGGAAGTCGTATACATCAGTCCGGAAAAACAGATGACAACAAATCAAAAAAATTGACACAATACGGCAATATGTGTTTCTATCTTCAGGTTTTGCAGCCATTTAATCGTATGTGCATATTTGTTCTTCTTGCTCTGTTGGCGATTGTTTTGTCGTGGCCGGGAATGAACAGAATACATGCCGCAACTCTTGATGAAACTATCAGGGTTGCTATTGTAAAATCAGCTTCCGAAGTGACGGTGGCTGGTGACGGTCTACTTGTGACAAATGAGTCAGGCGATGCGCTTGTCATGTCATTTCCTGTCACGGTAAAACCGGTGAAGGATGGTTTGCTGGTTGATGGAAGGCTGTTTCGTCGCCTGTCGTTTGCCGCTTCCTCTGCAGTATATGTGAATAATAAACCGTATCGGGGGCTTGCAGAACTCTCTGTGGCAGACAAAGGGATTCTGGTGGTAAATCAGTTGCCCCTGGAAGAGTATCTGGTTGGGTTGATTAATTGCGAAATATCATCTGCCTGGCCGATTGACGCCGTCAAAGCCCAGGCGATTATTGCCAGAACGTATGCCCTGAATAAAAAAAAGGCCCGTATTAACAACCATTACCACCTTGAGTCATCAGTTATCGATCAGGTGTATGAAGGATGTCTTATTGAAGACAGTCGTGCCCGTCGGGCTGTGCTTGAGACGGAAGGTGAAGTATTGACGTACGGCGGCAGTATCATTCAGGCTTTTTATCACTCCAACTGCGGAGGGCAGACTGAGGCTTCCGAACATGTCTGGGGGACAGCGATACCTTATCTGAAAGGCGTAAACTGTCAATATTGCCTTTCTTCTCCGACGGCAACTATCTGGGAATACAAGATATCTCTCAAAGATTTGGAAGCGCGACTGAGAACCGCCGGCATTAAAGTGTCAGGTTTGTATGATATAAAACCCGGACCGGTCAATACACGAGGTCGCCTCAAGCAGGTAATGCTGCTTGCTTCAAAAGGGGACAGTGCACTCAGTGGTGATCAGTTTCGCAAGGCTGTCGGATATGGTGCTATTAAGAGCACCCGCTTTACTCTCAAAAACGTAAAAAATGAAATCAGTTTTTCCGGAAGCGGCAACGGGCATGGGGTTGGTCTCTGTCAATGGGGAGCGAAACATCGCGCGCTTGACGGTTTTGGTGCCGGAGAAATCCTGGCATATTACTACCCCGGTACTGAATTGAAAAAGCTCTCTGATATTCGTTGAATGCTCGTTAAAGACTTTACCTATGATCTGCCGCAGAATTTAATTGCCCGTCATCCTTCGGCGCAACGGGATGGCTCTCGATTAATGCTGCTCAATCGCTCGTCAGGATCAATTGCCGAGGACACATTCAGTAACCTCAAAGCCTATCTGCAGCCGGGTGATTTGCTGGTTATGAACGACACGCGCGTCATTCCTGCCCGATTATTCGGAAGGAAAACTTCGGGCGGCAGAGTAGAGATTTTTCTCCTGAGGCGTGTTCCCGGTGGTGAAGAACGATGGGAATGTCTGCTCAGGTCTTCGAAAAAAAACCGGGAAGGGCAGGATATTCTGCTTGAGTCGGGGATGACTGCTGTTGTACTGTCACGCATAGATTCAGAAAACTGGCTGATAGAGTTTAAAGGAGATGAGCCTTTCGAAGTCTGGCTTGGGCGTGAAGGGCACATGCCGTTGCCTCCGTATCTTCAGCGGGATGACTGTTCCGATGACCGTGAACGGTATCAAACGGTCTTCGCCAATGAACCGGGTGCTGTTGCAGCGCCGACAGCGGGCCTTCACTTCACGCACGATTTGCTGGAGCAATTGTCTGCAAACGGAATTGAAACCGCCTTCCTTACGTTGCACACCGGACTCGGAACTTTTCAGCCGGTACGGGTTGAGTATGTTGAGGAACATCAGATCCATTCAGAACGTTTTGCCATTCCGCATGGTACAGCAGAGGCAGTCAGCAGGACTAAAGCAGCAGGTGGGCGGGTTATCGCGGTCGGGACAACATCTGCAAGAACGCTGGAATATTCAGCGCAGCAGTCAGGTTCTGTTGTTGCCGGAAATGGTGAGGCGGATATTTTTATTTATCCCGGTTTTCGTTTCAACGTTGTCGACGCTCTGATAACCAATTTTCACCTGCCGGAATCCACACTCCTGATGATGGTTTCTGCTCTTGCCGGTCGTGAATCGGTGCTGGGAGCCTATCGTGAAGCGGTATCACGCGGGTTCAGATTTTACAGTTACGGCGATGCCATGTTCATCTCTTAAGGGGTCCTGTGTCGGAAACTTTTTCAGCTGAAACTTTTTCTATAACTCATCGGGATTCAACCAGCAAAGCACGCCTTGGTTCTTTGAAAACTCCTCATGGTGAGATTGAAACACCGATCTTTATGCCGGTTGGTACCAACGCCACCGTTAAGGCGATGACGCCGGAGGATCTGCACGCTGTCAATGCACAGATTATTCTGGCCAATACCTATCATCTTTACTTGCGGCCGGGGCATCAACTTGTGAAACAGCTGGGCGGACTACACCGATTTATGAACTGGGACAAGCCGATTTTGACCGATAGTGGCGGATTTCAAGTTTTCAGTCTCGGAGAATTACGCAAAATCAGCGAAGAAGGGGTCAGATTCCAGTCGCACATTGACGGCTCATATCACATGCTGACACCTGAACTGGCGATCCATATTCAGGAGGCTCTGGGTGCTGATGTGATTATGTGTTTTGACGAATGTCCGCCCGCTACCGCAGATTACCGGTATGTCAGTCGCTCTCTCGAGCTGACGGCCCGCTGGGCGCAGCGCTGCAAAGAAGCCCATACCCGGGCGGACCAGCAGCTGTTCGGAATTATTCAGGGTGGGATGCATTACGACCTGAGGGCACGCAGTGTGAGCGACCTCTGCACGATCGGTTTTGACGGCTATGCCCTCGGAGGCCTGTCGGTTGGCGAAGAAAAAGAGCAGATGTACGGAGTGATGGAGTGCTGTTCAACTCTGCTGCCGGAAGATGCTCCGCGTTATATCATGGGGATCGGTTCACCTGAAGACCTGATAGAAGCTGTCTGGCACGGGTATGATATGTTTGATTGTGTTATGCCGACCAGAAACGCCCGCAACGGCATGCTTTTCACCAGTCAGGGTCGGGTCAACATAAAGTCAAAAATGTACGAGGACGATGCGGGGCCACTTGATCCTGGCTGCAGCTGCAAGGTCTGTCGCAATTATTCCCGTGCGTATCTGAGACACTTGTACCGGACGGGGGAAATTTTGTCATCGCAGTTGAATACCTATCATAATCTCCATTTTTATCTAGATCTTATGAGGAAAATCAGGGAAGCTATCGGGCGCAATGAATTTGATCAATTCCGCCAGCAATTTACATCGACAATGCAACAGATACAATAATCTGAAAAGGGAGGATAACAACATGTTTGGATTGGCTTTTGCTATGGGAAGTGCTCCGGGAGGAGCTGCAGCAGGTAGTGCAGGCGGTGGTATGGCGGCGTTTCAGCAAATACTGCCGCTGGTGTTCATGTTTGCAATTTTTTATTTTTTACTTATTCGTCCGCAGCAGAAAAAGGCTAAAGAGCATAAAGCATTGCTTGAATCAATGAAAAAGGGTGACAATGTCGTAACAGCTGGTGGAGTTCACGGTAAAATCATCACTGTAGAAAATGATCTGGTTACACTTGAGGTTGCAAACAACGTGCAGATTAAAATTATCAAGAGTTATATCGCTACAATCAAGAAGGACTAGTTCAAAATCTGAAATGGGAGAGCAAGCCTTATGCCAAAGGAAACTGGCTGGCGAATAAGCCTGATAGCTGTTTTTGTAGTACTGTCATTTCTGTATCTGACTCCGACTCTGGCGAGCAAACTGCCTTCATGGTGGGGAAACCTCCTCCCGAAGGACAAAATTCATCTTGGACTTGACCTGCAGGGCGGGACTCATCTGGTGATGGAGGTTGATACTCAGAAAGCGGTAGAAGGGTCTTTGGACCTCGTTGCCACTGATCTTGAAGATACGCTGAATAGTAAAAATCTTCGATTTAAACGGATTTCCCGCAACGGTTTCGATAAGGTGTCCCTGGTTCTTTACGAAAAAGGAACAGCCGATACCGTTCAAAAGCTGATCAAGGATAAATATCCATCCTATGAACAGAGCCCGGTATTTGATGAAGGCGGCTTTGTTGCCCTGACTTTGCGGGTGAGCGAGAAGGATGCCCAGGATCGCAAGGACAAGGCCGTTCAGCAGGCTCTTGAGACAATCCGTAACAGGATTGACCAGTTTGGAGTTTCGGAACCGACAATCCAGCGAGAAGGGATCAATCACATAGTTGTTCAGCTGCCTGGTATCAAGGATCCGCAGCGGGCGATTGATCTTATCGGGCGCACCGCCCGACTGGACTTTAAAATGGTGCGAGAGGATATTTCACCAACTTCCGGAACAATTCCTGATGATGCCGAACTGCTTAAGGAAAAATCGGTTGATTCAAAAACCGGTGCCGTCACGGAAATCCCGATCGTAGTTCAGAAAAAACCGATGATTACCGGCGATCTGCTTACTGATGCACAGGTCAGAATTGATTCACAGTTCAACCAGCCGTATGTCGGCATTGAATTCAATTCTCTGGGTGCCAAATTGTTTGATCAGGTCACTGCGGCGAATGTCGGCAAACGCTTTGCTATTGTGCTTGATAACAATATTCACTCCGCTCCGGTAATACGTGAGCGGATCTCCGGCGGCAGTGCCCAGATATCGGGCAGTTTTACCGAAAAAACTGCTGCCGACCTTGCTATTGTGCTTCGCGCCGGAGCATTGCCGGCACCGGTCAAAATCATCCAGAATGTTACCGTCGGCCCTTCGCTCGGACAGGATTCCATCAATAAAGGGCTGTATGCCGGTCTGATCGGCGTGCTGCTTGTTGTCACCTTCATGGCTGTATATTACAAACTGTCGGGAATGATTGCCAACCTGGGCATGGTATTGAATATCCTGTACCTGATGGGAGCACTGGCCGCGCTGGGTGCCACTCTCACACTGCCCGGTATTGCCGCTATCGTATTGCTGGTCGGTATGTCCGTTGACTCGAACGTCATTATTTTTGAACGTATCCGTGAAGAACTCAAGTTGGGCAAATCGCCTAAATCGGCTCTTGATGCCGGATATGACAAGGCATTCCTGACGATCATGGACTCCCATATAACCACCTTGATTACTGCGGCAGTTCTGTTTCAGTTCGGCACCGGTCCGGTAAAAGGATTTGCAGTTTCCTTAAGTCTCGGGGTTATCATTAATCTGTTTACCTCTTTGATCGGGACCAAGGTGACCTTTGACCTGTTTCTGCACAAGGGCAAAGTTAAAAAAATGAGTATATAGGGGGTAAAACCGTTCATGGAACTTCTTGGGAAAACTAATATAGATTTTATTGGCAAACGTAATATTTCCTTCATCATTTCAGCGATAATTTCGATTGTCGGTATCATCGGAGTCATTCAGGTCGGCCGGGGCGCAGCCAATATGGGCATCGATTTTTCCGGCGGCACCTCCATGCAGTTGAAGTTCAGTAAGCCGATTTCGATAGCCGATGCCAGGACGGCACTGCATAAGAATGGTGTCGTCAAAGCCGATTTGCAGGAGATAAAGGACGGCAATAAACTGCTGGTCAAGATGGCCGGCGCTGCGGTCGGAAAACCTTCAGAAATGGTGCAGACCGCCTTTAAAAAAGAATTTGCCGACAATGCTTTTACGGTGGAAAGTTCAACGGAAATCGGACCCTCCATTGGTGACAAACTGCGCAAAGACACTCTGATCGCTGCGGTGCTTTCGATGCTGGGGATAATCATGTATATCGCTTGGCGTTTTGACTTCAAATTCGGAGTGGGCGCAACTCTTGCCACCATGCATGACTGCCTTGCCATGTTTGCGGTGTTTTATCTGATGAACAAGGAGATTAATCTGCTCTTCATCACTGCTGTGCTGACAATTGCCGGATATTCACTGACGGATACAGTTGTCGTTTTTGACCGGATTCGTGAAAACCTTCATAAAAACCTGAAAGGTTCGATGGACACTATTTTTAACGACAGCATCAATGAAGTGCTTTCCCGAACGATCGTTACCTCGTCAACAGTTTTTCTCGCCGCCATTTCTCTCTTTCTTTTTGGCGGAGAGGTAATTCATGATTTTTCACTTGCCCTTTTGGTTGGCCTGTTCGTAGGCACCTATTCATCGGTATTTGTTGCCAGTCCTATCGTGGTAATACTTGAAAATCGTGCCCTTGCAAAAAAAGCTGTATCCGTTTAATCTGCTTTTTATTTTTCAGGAGAGGTGTCCCGTGAACAAAAACAAAGAATCGTACCTCCTGGCAGTTGTTGCCCTGATTGTCGGATTGCTGGGAGGGTATTTAATTTTCAGCATCAGCAATGCCGGTAAAGCTCAACAACAGAATACGGCCATCCAGCCCGGCGCAGGTTCACCCACGGACTATACTCAGCGTATAGCACAGGCCGAGAAGGTTGTGGCACAGGATCCAAAAAATCTTAACGCCTGGATATCTCTGGGCAATGATTATTTTGATACGGAGCAATCCCAGAAATCGATCAACGCGTATGGGAAAGCGCTTGAGATTGAACCGAATAACCCGAATGTACTTACCGATCAGGGGGTTATGTACCGAAAAATAGGATGGTTTGATAAAGCACTGGCCAATTTTGAAAAAGCCAATAAGATTGATTCCAATCATCTGCAAAGTCTTTTCAACGCCGGAATTGTGTATGCTGTCGATTTAAAACAACCGGAAAAGGCTGCTCCGTTTTGGAACAAATATCTGACACTTGACTCAAACAGCCCGACAGCTATTCAGATCAAAAACATGTTGGAACAGCCGGGTAAGGCCATGGCGCCGCCAATGAAATAACCGGAAAAATCCCCCGCTTGTCGGGGGATTTTTTTTATCAGGACAGAATGAAATGCAGAAAAATTGGATAGTCAAATCCACCTTTGATACTCAATCCGCGAACTTATCCCGGGCACTCGGAGTACGCGCTGTAACTGCACAAATTCTTGTTTGCCGGGGAATATCCACTGAAAAGGCCGGAACGGAGTTTCTCACCCCTTCTTTGTCAGCAATGCTCGATCCGTTTCTGTTGAAAGGGATGCAGACGGCGGTTGACCGGCTGCTGCTGGCCAGGGAACGCACAGAAAATGTGTGTGTATATGGCGACTATGATGTTGATGGCATTAGTGGTACCGCACTACTGGTCTCTTTTTTGCGCAGGGCGGGACTGGTCTGCAGCTATTTCATTCCGAACCGTTTTGACGACGGCTACGGGCTGAACGAAGAGGCTCTGCAGCAGATTATAGATTCAGGCGCCTCGTTGATAATGTCTGTTGATTGCGGAATTACCGCGCTGCGGGAAGCGGTCTTCTGTCAGAGGTCCGGTGTTGACCTCATAATTCTGGATCATCATACGCCCGGAGAGAGCATTCCGGAAGCGACTGCTGTGGTTAACCCGCTTCAACCGGGTTGTAACTATCCGTTTAACATGCTTGCGGGAGTTGGCGTCGCCTTTAATCTGCTGGTGGCGCTGCGGAGTCGGTTGCGGCAGGAAGGGCTGTTCAGTGCAGGTGATGAGCCGGATCTTCGTGATTGGCTTGATCTGGTGGCGCTGGGCACTATTGCCGATGTTGTGCCGCTTGTTGGCCAGAACCGCATGTATGCCAACTTTGGCTTGCACAAACTGGAACATGGCCGGAGACCCGGCATCACAGCACTGAAAAAAGTTGCCGGCATTATGGATTCAGTCAGCTGTGGTCAGGTCGGTTTCAGGCTGGCACCACGGTTGAATGCCGCGGGTCGTATGGAAAGTGCGGTACCGGGTGTTCAGCTGCTGCTGAGTGAAAATGCTGAAGAGTGTGCCGCAATTGCCGCTGAACTGGATTCGGCAAATACCGAACGTCAGAGTGTTGAACGGAGGATTCTGGAAAATGCTATCGCTATGGTTGAAGCGAGCGGCAGATACCCAGCCTGCAGAAGTATCGTTCTTGCTTCAACAGACTGGCATCAGGGGGTAATCGGTATTGTATCTTCAAGATTGGTTGAGTATTATCATCGTCCGACCATTTTGATTGCCATTGATGAAACGGGAAACGCAAAAGGTTCAGGGCGCAGTATTCCCGGTTTTCATCTTCTTGAGGCCCTGAACAGCTGCTCCGCGCATCTCGATCGTTTCGGAGGGCATCGCTATGCGGCCGGCGTCGGATTGAACGCTGATGGCATTGAAAATTTTGCTGCTGCTTTTGAAATTGCTGCTACAGCGATTCTTGGGGATTCGGAACTGCTGCCGACATTGGATATTGATGCTGAAGTTCGTCCTGCAGACGTTGACCTGGAACTGGCAGATGAGCTGCGGCGCATTGAGCCGTTTGGAGCCGGGAATCCTGAACCGACTCTGATGATGCGCGGGGTAACAGTGGTGGAGCGACGGGTGGTCGGAGACGGACACCTCAAGCTTCGAATCTCGGCAGATGATCGTAGTTTTAATGCCATTGCCTTTCGGCAGGCGAAATTTCCTACAGACGGGGAACTCGATATTGCTTTTTTCCCGGAATGTAACGTCTGGAAAAACTCAAAAATGCTGCAATTACGGATAAAGGCAATCCGAAAGGCGGAAGCATAATGCAAAGGAATGAGCGATTTGACAGTGCCGACCGGATTATTAAAATCGGATTCTGGGTTAACGCCGTACTGATGATTATGAAACTTTCCGCCGGTTATTGGGGGCATTCTGATGCCGTTTTTGCCGATGGTATCGAGAGTGCGTGCGATTTTATTGCAATATTTGCGACTATGATGGCTCTCAAGCTTGGTCGCCAGCCATTTGACGCCAATCATCCGTACGGTCATGGTCGCGCTGAAAGTCTGGCGGCACTGCTGGTTTCACTGGTTATTGCAGCCTCCGGCGGCTGGATTCTGTACGATTCCGTTGCCAGTATCATTGGCGGAAATTTTAAATCTCCCGGATGGATTGCAGTTGTCGCTGCTGCGATGACGATTGCCATAAAAGAGTGGCTTTACCGTTTCTCGACCCGAACCGGTAAAAAACTTGAAAGCCCGGCACTGCTGGCAATTGCCAAAGATCATCGCAAAGATGCCATCACCTCGGTTTCAACATTGATCGGTGTTATCGGAGCTTTTTTCGGCTGGGGGATCATGGATCCATTGGCGGCCGGTCTGACATCATTTTTTATTCTGCATATCGGATATCAGACGTTCAGGGAGGCTGTCCACGACCTGATGGACGGGACAGCCCCGGCTGATTTCATCGATGCACTGCAGAAGCTTGCAGAAAGTGTTGCGCATGTTGAGCATGTTCATGAAATGAGGGCGCGCCGTTCAGGTCAGTATATGATCGTTGACCTGAAACTGGAAATGGATCCGGATATGACGGTCAAGCAGTCTCATGATGTGGCTACCGCAGTAAAAAAACGTATCTTCGAATGCTATCCGGGAGTTGGTGATGTTATGATCCATATCAATCCCCATGACGAGGAACATGAGGACCTGATCCGATTATGAAACTGTGGCGTCTGCTGATTTCCATTGAACTCAGTCTGGGGTTGCTGGCTCTTGTCTGCGTATTCATGGCGGCCGGATCTGCAACCCTTTCCGGAGTGTATGCCGCTGCAATTAACAGTATGCCGCTGTTTGCGTGGCTGAGGGAAACAGAGATCTCCGTTTCCTGGTGGCTCTGGGTGACCCTCGCTCTCCTCGCTTTGCTGGCATTGAATACGGTCTTCTGCTCATCAGAAACGCTCTGGTCCCGGTGGGGGAAGTCGGGGATGACTTTGCTTCTCGCTCCGCAGTTGATTCATGCCGGGTTTTTGCTGATTGTTTGTGCCCATCTGCTGAGTGCCACCGGATCTTCGCATCAGGCGGTCGAGGTTGGGGAAATGACGCTCGCGACTCTGCCGGACGGCACACGGTTCGGCATCGCCTCGATTGCTGTCAGTACCTCCCCGCAAGGAATTCCGGTCGGCTTCAGCAGCGAACTGGCGCCTGACCCGAACAGACCTGCTGAACGGATTATCATCTCACCCAACCACCCCTGGTTCGTCAACGGTTTCGGGGTGTATATCAAACAGGCGGAAGCGTATCCGTTCAAGCGTGCACTCATTGAGATTCATCGGGAACCGGGTGCCGCCATGGCACTGGCCGGAGCTCTGCTGTTTACGGTTGGGAACGTGCTGCTTGTGTTGATCAGATCGAGACGGCTGGATTCTCAAATAGATTCTTGACAGTTTGAGAAAAGTTAGCCATCATCTCAAAATAATTCATGCGAACATTAATCCCTCTCAAATTCTTTTCCCGACTGATCCTTCTGGTCATGCTGACCGTGACGATCAATGGCGTACACGAAAGTGCCCATGCCATGCAAAGTCACGTGGCAGCGGCTGCCGATCGGGATTTGTATGTTGAAATCTCCGCTCCTCACCAGTGCCCTTGTGGTCCACTCGAGCAGCACAAAGATTTCGATTGCTGTGATACCTGTGTCAACTGCGCGTGTCATGCACCTCTGACCGTCCAACCTTTGCAGCTCAGCTATAATCCCGTTGTAGACGATTTAAGCACGTCTGATCCTTTCAGGTTCTTACCGGAAGTCTACCTTTCCAAGTTTATTCCCCCGCAAAAACAAGCCTGAAACACCCCGCCGGGAGTAGTTTGTCCTGATTCAGGGCAGCTGTTCTTCTCTCCTCGCCGTGGTGCGCCCGCAACTGTTTAACCTCACGTCACTTAAAACTGCATAAAGGAGGTATTTCCTTTGGGAACTACTGTATTAGTACGGGGAGTTTTGCTCCTGGTGCCTGGAATCGTATCGGTTTTATCGTCAACACCGGTGTTCGCAGAGACACAAAAGCTGGCGCTGCCGCAGGTAGTTGCATTTTCGTTACAGAATAACGGCGACCTCGCATCATTTCGTGAAGAAAAAGGTCTCCGTGATGCCGGTAAAATCCGCGCAGGACTCCTGCTGAACCCGACGCTTGATTTTGAAGCAGGCACAGGTGCCTTGACCGGCAACAGCACCGAGAATAATGTGACTCTCGGGATCTCTCAGGAATTTTCTCTGACGGGGAAGCGGGACAAGCGACTGAATATCGCAGAACGTGAACTGGAGATCTACCGTTGGCAACTGGCGGACCGGGAGCGAGTGATCCGCGAAGAGGTGAAAACGGCATTCTATGATGCCATTCTCACCAATAAAAGGATTGAGCTATCGGACCGCGCTATCGATCTCAACCGTCAGTTACTCGACGTGACCAAAGAACGCCTGGCGGCAGGGGATATTCCTGAACTGGAAATGAACATGGTCAAGGTGGAACTGGCACGAAGCGAAGGCTCTAAAATAGATGTTGCAAAAGCACTGAATCAGAATCAGTTAAAGCTATGGACGTTAATGGGGCTTCCGACCGGTGAAGCACCTGAGATAACCGGCAATCTGGATGCTGAAACAATTATGACAAAGTCACTGGTCGATCTGAAGCAGCTTGCGCTTGGTCTCCGCCCCGATGTGAAGGCGCTGGAGGCTGAAAAAGGGAGAGGTGACGCTGACATCGTTCTTGCGGAGGCCGAAAAAATTCCCAACCTCACGGCCGGGATATTCTATTCGCATGATCGAAGAACCGATGCAACCGGGACCGGGGAAGAAAAAGTCCGTGATAATCTGTTTGGCATCCGGCTTTCAATGCCGATTCCCCTCTTTGACAGAAACCAGGCAGGCGTACAGGAAGCCAGAGCCAAAAAGAACAGCAGTGAAAGCCGTTTGCTGGCAGTCAGGCGGAATATTGAACGGCAAGTTGAAACAGCCTATGGAAATTACCTGAACAGTGAAAAAATCCTTTCCTTGTACAAGATCAACATTATTCCCCAGCTTGAAGAAAACCTGAAACTGACTCAGGAAGCATATCGTCTCGGTGAGGTCGGTATTCTGGCTGTCATTCAGGAACAGAAGAAATTCTTCGATATCAACGAAGGTTTTCTATCGGCGTTGCATGAACGACAGTCGGCGATCGTCAAACTTGAATCAGCAATAGCAACAGAACTTAGCGGAGGTGTGCAGTGAAGAAAAAAGCAATCATTATCGGACTCATTCTGGCCGTTGCCCTTGGGGGCGGTTTTCTCTATTGGTCCACCAGTCTGAAAAGCGGCGACGAGCATGCCGGACACAAGGAAGACGGTCATAAGGATGAAAAAGCGGGTGCCCATGAAAAAGAAAAAGCCGGTGACCATGAAGAAGGCAAAAAAGGTCATAAGGAAGAGAAGGGAGGCCACGACGAGCACGGCGGCGAGGTAGGCAGCGTAAAAATGGCCGCCGAAATTCAGAAGCAGAACGGCGTGGTTGTCACTGCGGCTAAAAAGCAGCGTTTAGCAGGTATCATCAGTGCCACCGGCAAGGTGGAAGCCAACGCCGACCGCATCGCCCATGTCTCGCCGCGCATCAGCGGCAAGATCGTTGCCGTACGCGCCTCCCTGGGTGACAGCGTCGCCGCCGGACAGGCACTGGTAACACTGGACAGCGTCGAACTTGGCGAAGCGCTCAATCGCTATCATCAGTCAAAGACCAAGCTGGCTCTGGCCCAGTCCAGTATGGACCGGATTAAAATTCTGGTGGAGAAGAAGATTGCCGCCCGCAAGGATATTCTCCAGGCGGAGACCGACTACAAGACAGCCCAGACTGAACTTCATACCGATGAAGAGCGGCTCTCCCTGTACGGTGTCTCAATCTCAGAACTGCAAGGCGAAGGGCACAAGAAGCCGCTTCTGCTGGTTCGCTCTCCCATTGGCGGCATTATTACCGAGAAGCACGCGATAGTCGGTGAACTCTCCGATCCTTCCAAAAGTCTCTACACAGTGGCTGATCTTTCCAACGTCTGGGTGATGGTGGACATCCACGAAAAGGACCTGGCCAAAGTGCGCAAGGGGCAGGCAGCAACCGTCATGGTCAGCGCCTTCCCGGAACTGAAACTGAAAGGACGCATCACCTATATCGCCGATCTTGTTGATGGGGCGACACGCACGGTAAAGGCGCGGATCGAGGTTGCCAATCCTGGCCGGAAGTTGAAACCGGAGATGTTCGCCACTGTCGAACTTGCATTGGCTGCTGATGCACCGCCGGTGCTGGCTATTCCCGAAGATGCCCTGCAGGATCTGGATGGGAAAAAAGTAGTCTTCGTGGCGGAAAATGACGCTGAATTCGGGGCTCGCCTGGTTCAGGCCGGCCGGTTGGCAGGCGGCATGATCGAGATTGTTTCCGGACTGAAAGAGGGGGAACGCTATGCAGTCAAGGGAGCGTTCATTCTCAAGTCGGAACTGAAGAAGGGCGAAGTTGTTGACGAACATGGTCATGGAAAATAATCTGTAGGGTGTTGCCTGCCGCGCCACGATTGAAAGTCGGGCGCGGCAAGCAGCGCCCCTACGAAACATAACAGGAGATAAAAATGCTGGAGAAATTGATTGCCTATACGTTGCGGCAGAAAGGTATGGTCATATTCCTTGCGCTGCTGATTATAGCATTCGGATCGTACTCCTATCTGAAGTTGCCGATTGATGCCTTTCCGGATGTCACAAATATTCAGGTTGAAATTGTCAGTCACGCCGATGGTCTGTCGGCAATAGAGATAGAGCGAAACGTAACCTATCCGATTGAAATGTCCATGCGCGGCCTGCCCGATATCGAACAGATGCGTTCGGTTACAAAATTCGGCCTGTCGATTATCACTATTGTCTTTAAGGACAGTGTGGATATTTATTTCGCCCGGCAGCTGGTGTTCGAACGACTGGCGGAGGCACGGGAAAAAGTGCCCAGGGGGGTTGCGGTCGCCATGGGGCCAATCGGCACGGCCATGGGGGAAATCTACCAATATACCCTCGAAGGAAAAATGCCGGATGACCCGCAGCAGAAAATTGCCTACCTGACAAACCTGAGAACCATTCAGGAGTGGATCATTACCCCGCAGCTGAAATCTGTTGCAGGGGTAAACGAGATCAACTCCTTTGGCGGCTATTTCAAGCAGTATCAGGTAATTGTAGCGCCGGAAAAGCTGGTGAAATACGCCATAACTGTTGACGATGTCTATTCCGCCATCGGCAGCAACAATGAAAACGTCGGCGGGAACCTCCTCGAACGGGGTACAGACCAGTACATCGTCCGCGGAGTCGGTTTGATAAAAGATGTCAGCGACATTGAAACCATCGTCCTGAAATCCCAGGGCGGTACTCCCACGTATATCCGGGACGTGGCACAGGTCAAGGTCGGCGAAGCGGTGCGCATGGGCGCCGCTATGAAGGATGGCAAGGATGAGTGTGTAGGCGGCATCGTCATGATGTTGCGCGGCGAAAACAGCCGTGATGTTGTGCGCCGGGTTGCGGTCAAGGTCAGGGAGATGAATGAAAATAATGTCCTGCCCGAAGGGATCAAGCTCGTTCCCTATTACGATCGCAGCGACATCGTGAAGGCGAGCGTCAGTACGGTCAACAGGGCGCTGCTGGAAGGCTCCATTCTGGTGCTGATCGTGCTGTATCTGCTCCTGAACAGTTTCCGGGGCAGTCTTGTGGTACTCATCGCCCTGCCGCTATCGCTACTGGCGACATTCATTGTCATGAAACTTTCCGGCATAACCGCAAACCTGATGTCCCTCGGTGGTCTGGCTATTTCCATCGGCATGATCATTGACACCACCATTATTCAGGTGGAAAACGTCCAGCGGCACTTAAGCGAAGAGGGGGGGAAACACCCCAAATTATTGACCGTGCTGAAAGCGGTCATGGAGGTACGAAAGCCGAGCATCTTCGGCGAGCTGATCATTGCGCTTACCTTTATTCCTATTCTCTCCCTGGAAGGTATCGAAGGGAAGATGTTCAGCCCGCTGGCCATAACTGTAGCAATAGCGTTGCTCGCCTCGTTGTTCCTTTCGGTTTTTGTTATTCCAGTGCTCTGCATCCTCTTCCTGAAGCCCCACCCGGAAAAAGAGAGCTTCATCATGAAGCATGCAAGCAGGCTTTACCTGCCGCTCCTCGAGTATGTCATGAACACGAAGCGCGTGGTATTGAGCGTTGCCGGAATTCTCCTGGTTGCCTCGATCTTTCTGGTGACACGCTTGGGAACGGAATTCATTCCGGTCATGGATGAAGGCTCGTTTGACATGGATATCGCCATGCTTCCCGGCGTCTCCCTGGCCAAGGCGATGGAGGTGAATCAACTGGCCGCGGCAAAGCTGAAAAAGTTTGACGAGCTGGATACTATCGTGGGACGAACCGGGCAAACCGGTGTTGCTCTGGATACCAGGGGCTCCGACAAAACAGGTTATGTTGGGGTTTTCAAGCCGAAGAGCGAATGGAAGCGTGATATATCCAAGGAAGAGTTGACCAATGAGATGCGTAAGTCCCTGGAGTCGGTGGCGGGCATAAACTTCGGTTTCAGCCAGCCGATCCAGTGCCGCATTGATGAACTGGTGGCCGGAACCCGCGCACAGCTGATTGTCAAGCTGTTTGGTGATGATATCGATGTGCTGACTGCAAAATCGGCTCAGATTGCCAAGGTGCTGTCCACGTTAAAGGGAGGGACTGATCTTGTTGCGGAAAAGGTTACGGGGCAGCCATATCTGACTGTTAACATCGACCGGTCGAAAATTGCCCGGTATGGTTTGAATATCAGCGATGTGCAGAAGGTAATTGAGATAGCAGTCGCCGGTAAAGCGGCATCGAAGTTGTACGAGGAAAACCGCAGCTTCGATATAACCGTGCGTTTGCCGGAAGAAAAACGGAATTCTCTGGAAGCGATCAAAAATCTGCTGATTACTACCAAAACCGGGATGAATGTTCCGCTCGAACAGCTGGCGGACGTGAAAATGGTTGAAGGGCCGGCACAGATCAGTCGCCAGGACGGGGTGAGAAGAATCGGTGTCGAGATGAATATCACCGGCAGGGATATCGGCAGCTTTGTTGCTGAAGCAAAGCAGAAGATCAAGGAACAGGTCAAACTGCCGGCCGGTTATTATCTCACCTGGGGGGGGCAGTTTGAGAACCAGCAGCGGGCGATGAACAAGTTGATGATCATCGGGCCGGTGGCCATCGGCTTGATCCTGTTGCTCCTCTATGTCACATTCCGGTCGATCCGCCTGGCGCTACTGGTGATTTCCAACCTGCCGTTTGCCTTGATCGGCGGAGTCTTTGCCCTGTTTATCTCGGGACAGTATCTGTCTGTTCCGGCATCGGTGGGATTTGTAGTCCTCTTTGGTGTCGCCGTTTTAAACGGATTAGTGCTGGTGTCGCGCATTTCACAACTGCGTGAAGAGGGTTTTGAGCTACAGGAGGCGATCAGGAAGGGAAGTCTTGACCGTTTGCGCCCGGTTTTGATGACCGCATCAATTTCAATTTTCAGCTTGATGCCGATGCTGCTTGCCGGAGGAGCGGGGTCAGAAATTCAAAAACCGCTGGCAACTGTTGTAGTAGGGGGATTAATTACGTCAACGTTGTTGACGTTGTTAATCATTCCTTCCGTTTACAGCTGGTTTGAAAAGAGGAAAGAAGATGAGGAAATGTAATTTATCCTTGGGGGGGTGCTTTCCTCCACCCTGCTTAACACGGTGGTGCTACCGTCGCTGTGCTTGAAATTTGGTAAACCATTTGAGAAAAAGTGAAAGAAAATCTATTTGAAATTAGCAGTGCGGAAGGTAGAGTAAAACAAACCGGCTGACATAGAACCGGTTTACAGTACTGTGTCAGAAAAAATAACGGGAGGCCTTGCAAGGCCTCCCGTTGCTGCAATTAAAACAGCTTATGCTCAAAAGAAAGATATGCCAATACTCCATATTTACCTTTTGAGGGGCCGACACCGATCGGCATGGAGATGCCCGGCACTATCTGAAGATTTTTGAGATCAATCGCGTAGCGCAGTCCCGGATTGATAATGAATGAATTACTGTTTTCAGTCACCCCGTTGGATACTACCGATTGCTCTGATGTGCCAACAAACTCCACCAGTGCGTTCAGATTGCGGTTGACAAGATAGACCAGGCTCATGCCGTAGTTGGTGTTGAAGGTATCTGCCTTTTCTCCGCCAGGTTCCTTAGCATTGGGTGTGAAGGTCATTCCCATGTTCCAGTGGGTGACAAAGCGTTCGTTCAATCTTAGGCTGACCGGCAGATTGACCTGATATCCAGCCGTGCCATTGCCCAGTCCCTTCTTCTCATCACCCGTTGGTAGAATCAGCGAAAAGCGCGGAGAGACAGCCATGACGCCTTCCTTGAAAAACAGTTGGTAGCGGTAATTCAACGCAATATCGCCGAGTCCGGTATGCCGCCCCTCGTCCCTGCCGAGTTTTTCCAGCGGAATGGTGTAGGAAAACTGGTGTGCCTGAGTGGGAACCGGCCATTCCTGAGTGAAGGAATAAGCCCAGGTATCACCTTTCATATACTGGAAGGTCTGAATCTCCTGAATTACGCCATCTTCCTGGTTATAGGCCTCTTCCAGCATAAAGGAGTTATCCTGGATTTCGCGGTACGGTTCTTCCGCCGACACCACCCCTGCACTTGCCAGGATCATAAGAAAAACGGCTATAAGATTTTTACGCATGTTACCCCCCCCTCCTGTGTATGAAATATAATTAATATTATAAAATTGAATCAATACTTAACCTTGACGCCGCTTAAATCTTCCATACTGGTTTCCGGGAGGCGTTTCAGGGACCAGTTCCCGCCCCAGGATTTGAAAAGTGCCAGATTCTTCTGACGTTCCTCCTCAGATGCTCCGAGATGCTGGTACATGTTGCCGGATTTTCCATCCTTTGAGCCCTTTCCGTCATCCAACCTTCTCATAAGCGCCCCGGTGCTGGGCCATCCAACAAAAGAGACAAGATGGCTGTAGGTTTCCATCCTCATGCCGCTCCCCTTCTTAAGCCAGGCATCCTTATCCTTGTTGAAAGCTGCGTATTCTGGTGCTTCACTGCCATGGCAGGCGATGCAATGTTTTTCAAAGACGTGACGGATGGTATTGCTCCAGCTGATTTCATTTGCCTGAACCAGTGTTGCTAACGCTACGGTGAGGATTGCTGCTGCAAGAACGTGTTTCATGGTTGAATCTCCTTTTTGGGTTGTACTTGAGGATTGTGCATGGTCTGATTGCAGAGTTTCTTGGGGTCTCCCGGCATTATGCGCATACACCGGTGTGTCTAAGATATTGATAGTCGTTTTCAGTATGAGGGCAAAAAAAGGATGATCTGAACTATGCAGTTCGAGTGATTTACGCTTGCCTGTTGCCAGGACCTCGGAACATTCCAGCATCAGGTATGCCGTCAGGCAATCAAAAGGATTGCTGTAACCCTCAATGATTTGTTGGGAATAGGGTTTAAGGGACTGTTTGGTCTTCAATGCTGTTTGATGTATTGACGACATAAATACCCGCTTGGCATGATATTGATTTTTATTATCAATAGTGTAAAAAATAACTGGAGTCAAGTATTTTTGTTTGAAGAATATTTCCAATAAGAAAAAATGCCCATATTTAACTGTAATTGTTGCATAAATTGGATCACAATCAGCAACCATACTGATTGAATTGCACGACTACAATTTAAAGAGGCAACTGAGAAAATCAGCGATACTCTCTCATTAATGTATGATATAAGAGCAGTAATCATGATCCATTCATTGAAACCATCAGCCTTTTCCCCACTTCAGCGGTTTTCGCTCATAACCTTGTGCGCACTTGTATTTTTTGGTCTGTTTTTCGGTGTGCTTGTTACCCGCTTCATTGAACAGAACATGTTGGAGCGCAGTCGCCAGTTATCGGCCGAGTATATCTCCAAGGTTGTCAGTACTGAATTTTCGCTGATGGAGCTGAGCATCCCCCGTTCAGGAGCCGACTACGCAGCTTTTTCGAGCAAAATCGACAGAATTGTACTTGGTCCCCAAGTTGTGAGAGCCAAATTTTGGAACAGCAAGCGCCAGATTGTATGGTCTGATGACCAGAAACTGGTAGGACAGGTATTCAGAGACAATGACGAACTCGAAGACGCTCTCAAAGGGAAGATCACGTCTAAACTAAGCGGTCTGAAAAAGAAAGAGCATGCATCCGAAAAGCATCATGGAGAACTGCTGGAGTTGTATGTTCCGATCAGGCCGGTTGCCGGTGGAGAGATTGTTACTGTTGTCGAGGTGTACCAGAGATTGGACGCGCTGCTTGAAGATGTCTACCGTCAGAAACGCCTGATCTGGCTTGCTACGTCAACCGGTTTTTTACTGTTATATCTGCTCCTGTTCGGGGTATTCAGGCAGGCCACGCTCCGTATTGAACGGCAGCATATAGAAAAAATCGCATTCCAGAAACGCCTGATAGAAGCAGAGCGGCAGCAGATGGTGGCCACCATTGCCGCAAGCATCGGTCACGAGCTGAACAATACCCTTACCAGCATGTTGTTTTTTTCGGAAATGGCACAGGTGCCAAGCCCGTCAATGGAGCTGCTGCAGAGGTTTGCCAGGAGCATGCCCCCGCTAATCCAACGTCTCATGTCGTTCGGCAAAAATCTGTTGACCATCGGCCATCCGCCCAAGCCCGTTTTTGTGCCGCTTGACATTAACGACCTGCTCAAGCGCGTAACTGGTCTCCTGACTGAAAGCGGCATGCTTAAAAAGTTTGATGTAAAACTTGATCTATCTCCTGATTTTGTGTACGTCCATGGGGATCACGGCATGTTGGAACAGGTGATCACCAACCTGGTGATCAATGCCTCCCACGCCATGGAAAAAGGCGGGACACTCTCCATAAGAAGCAAATGCTCTCAAAGTCCCGGCTCTGTTAGTATCGAAATTGCCGACACCGGTCACGGTATCCCCCGAGAGAATCAAGAGAAAATATTTGAACCGTTTTTCACAACCAAGGAGCCTGGCAAAGGAACGGGCCTTGGCATGTATGTGGTAAAGCAGATTATTGAAGAGCATGGTGGCACCATCAGCATTAACTCAAGCTCCAGTCAGGGCACGGTCTTCCTTATTCAATTGCCCGTTGCAAAACCTCTTTCCGATGGCACTGGTGAAGAATCTTGACATGGAAGAATCTGTTTGGGTATGATGACACCATGATTCAATTTCGTTTTATTTCGGCACTTTTCCTTCTCGTTATTTCGCTTGTGCTAACAAGCGGTGCCGGCGCGACAGTTTCGTCACTACTACAGGGAGAAGCTGCACCCGCCTGTTGCGAAGCTGATACGGACAAATCGAATGAGCCGCCTGATGCCCCCTGTTCGGAACCGGATTGCCAATGTCTTTCCTGCCTTTCCTTTGTAATGCCTCGCTGTTCATACCAGTCGGCGTATAATGACAGCTACGCAACTTCATCATTCAACTCGCTTGTTAAGACACCTCCTCTTGAATATTTCAAGACAATAGACTATCCCCCCGAATTGTCCTGACGTAAACATTCAGCAGCATCAAACTAAATATACTCTCGACATGATATGTGCCCTGTCGTGCATCTCTGCGTGACAACGGCTACTTCATGCATAACTCACAGGAGATTCAATGAAAAAAAATATCTTTTTTGTCGTCGCCCTGCTCGTCGGAATCACGCTGTCGTATGCACTTTTCTTCAGGGGAGATGCCAACGCCCTTCAGGTTAATCAACTCGCCTCCGATCCTTCCGCCTACAGCGGCACGATAACGGTTACCGGCATTATGGCCGGGACATCTCCGCAGGATCCAAGCGTATTCGGCATCTTCGATCTTAAGGAACTGAAATGCACTACGCCAAACTGCAATAAAATTTATCTCCCGGTCAAGAGTCAGGGAACTATCCCGAAACAGGGTGATGAGGTTCTGGTCACCGGTAGTTTCCTTAAGACAAATGATGGTTTCCTGTTTTCTGCATCAAGTGTCAAAGTAGTGCGAAACCACAAGATCGGGGGCTAAATGACACCGGTCAAACTGGTCTTCAAGAATATATCCCGGCGCAAGGGACGGCTTGTCTTCACGCTGCTCGGTATAACCATCGGCATAGCTTCTTTTGTCACCTTCATGGCAATGGGGGGCAATCTCAAGCGCGAAATTCATCGTGAAACGGCTGCACTTGGTGCCAACCTGCTGGTAATTCCGAAAGGGTCGTGCGGCTACGAACAGCTCTCTATACTGACTGGCGACCAGATGCCGACTAACATTTCCGCTGAGGAAATAGCGAGTATCCGCGCCATCAAAGGGTTGACCGTGGTTCCCTTTCTGGCTCAACAGACCGCCATCAACAATAAACCAGTTACGGTCAGCGGGGTCGAACCGGCAGCAACACTGGCATTCAAACGCTGGAATGTCAGCCAGGGAGCTTACTTCAGCTCAGCGGAGGAATCTGGTGCGGTTCTCGGTGCCGTAGCCGCGCGGCAGTTTAATCTCAAACCGGGAGAGGCAATTACCGTTCGTGGCGAAAAACTCAAGGTTCTCGGTATCCTCGAAGAAACCGGCGGAAGGGATGACGCCACTCTGTTCCTCGCTCTGCCGGTCGCTCAGCGTCTGTTCAAATCATCGGACAAGGTCTCTTATGCGGCAATCCGAACCGAAAAACTTGACCAAACAGAGGGCTATATCGAACAGATCCGGGTTGCTACCGGTTTGGGGGTAGTCTCCGACAAGCAGATGCTCAAGTCGGTGCTGGGCATCGTCGGTACGGTCAACATTACCCTGCAGCTGATCGCAGCAGTAGCGGTACTGGCGGCGGCTTTTGGCATTGTCAACACAATGATGGCAGCCGCCTATGAACGGAAACGTGAAATCGGGATTCTTCAGGCGCTTGGCGCGAGCCAGCGTATGATATTTGGGCTTTTCATACTGGAATCGGGTATCTACGGGGTTATCGGCGGGGTAAGCGGCGTAATTACCGGTTTGCTTGCTGCTTCAGCGGCGGCGCCGTACATAACCCAGAACGCTTTCACCACATTGGTCAAAGGTTCTGGCAACGGGTCGCTGCTTGATCCCAAGATCATAGCCGCATCAATTCTGTTTTCAACAGTCATAGCCATTTTGGCCGGAATCTACCCGGCATGGCGAGCGGCGCGTCTGACACCGGTGGAGGCAATCAGCTATGAATAACATCATCCGAACTGAACATGCCGCCAAGTCCTATACCATTGGCGAAATAACTACAACCGCCCTTAAAGACGTTTCCATGGAAATTCCGCAAGGGTCATTCACCTGCATCGTCGGCCCGTCCGGCCATGGCAAAAGCACACTCATGCACCTGATCGGCGGACTTGACCGACCAAGTGAAGGCAAGGTTTATATAGGTGACATCGAGATAAGCCGGATTCCCAACAATGACCTGGCCGTTTTACGGGGTAAACGGGTGGGCTTCGTTTTTCAATTTTTCAACCTTCTGCAGGGATTAACCGCAATCGAGAATATCGAAATTGCCATGATGCTGGCGGGAATTCCTGAACATAAGCAGCGGGTTCGGGCGGAAGAATTGCTGGCAGTGGTAGGGTTGACAGAGAAAGCCGGCTCGAAACCGAGCCAGCTCTCCGGTGGGCAGCAGCAGCGGGTGGCAATTGCCCGGGCACTGGCCAATGATCCCGATATTCTGCTGATGGACGAGCCGACCGGTAACCTGGATTCAGTGGCTGAAGCCGAAGTGCTGGATTTGCTGCAGGAGCTGCACCGCCAGGGCAAAACAGTGGTGATCGTCACTCACAGTGACGAAGTTGCCAAGCGGGCCGAACGAATTATTCGGGTCAGGGACGGACTGGTTGCCCATTGAAAATGTGACGAATACCGTTTTTGGAGTCCTGAGCATGACGTGAAAAGGCTCATGTGCCATATCAAGGGGCTGAGATGATCTCAAGCTGAATAAAAATAAGGTCCGCATCATTACTGGCATATCTGTTTCTTTCAGTGGTCAGTGCTTCAGCAGCATGGACAAAATCGATATAATTGGCGGCACGATTTGCCTGGCAGGTGTTTTGGTTATTATGTATTGGCCCAGAGGTTGATAACGGCAACGCATGTGAAAGCGATAAAAGGCAAATTATGGCGATTAAGACAGACTTGATACAAGGTCCTTTGCTCGCTACTCTCTCTGCAGTGCTTTTCGGTATATCACCGGTGTTATGCAAGCTGGTGATAGGCGAAATGTCACCCATACTACTGGCTGGTCTGCTGTACCTTGGCTCCGGCATCGGGCTCTCTTTCATCCTGGTACGGCAACGCATAAATATTATCCGGGAAATACAAAGCATCTCCGGCATTCACCAACTCAAGCTCCTGGGTGCTGTGCTGGCAGGTGGCATCATTGCCCCCTTATGTCTTGTTTATGGTATAAAATACGGCAGAGCCTCGGAAGTCGCCCTGCTGCTGAATCTGGAAACCGTCGCCACCACGTTCATCGCCTGGCTGATTTTCAAAGAGCAGGTAAGCCGGTATGTCTGGGTCGGGAAGGTACTTATTGTACTGGCTTCAGCGTTTATAATCTTAAAGGCTCCAGAGAGTGTGGCATTCTCAACCTCGGGAATTCTGGTGTTGTTGGCCTGCATATTCTGGGGCATCGACAACAATCTTACCCGCGACGTGGACGGACTGCCGGCACCGGTTTTGGCCGCTATCAAGGGATACGGTGCCGGTCTGTTCAATGTTTTTCTTGCCGCCGTTATCGGTTTTGGAACGATTGACATTCAACAGGTTGGCGGTGCCCTTCTGATCGGCGCGTTCAGCTATGGTGCCAGCCTTGTACTGTTCATAGGAGCGCTGCGCAAGATCGGTTCAGCCCGCAGCAGTACCTATTTTGCTGTTGGTCCGTTCATCGGTGTTTTGTCCTCACTGATTCTTCTTCGTGAGCAACCACCCGCATTATTCTGGTTCGCTGCAACTCTGATGATAGCGGGTGTTTTATGTCTTTACCGGGAACGGCACGAGCATCCCCATGTGCATGAATCTGTCACACATCGACACCAACACACGCATGATCAAGATGAGCATCATCGTCATCAACATGGCGAAGGGAATGATTCGGAGCCTCACGACCATATCCATGTGCATGAGCAACAAACCCATACACATGTTCACTGGCCTGACACCCATCATCGGCACCTCCATTGAAGAAAATGTATTCAGCTGTTTCGCCTTTTGGATGTCTACTCGATATAATTTAAAATCTTGACACATGTTTCGATAAAAATCATTATGCGCGGCTGATGACGCATTACACAAAAGATGCTTTGGAGCGGGTTTGAACCAAAGATTCAAAAAAATAATTGCATTGGCCATTGTAGCGGTAATGACCGGTCTTTCCATCGGTACCGTCTTTTCTGTTGCCCACGAAATTGAAGAGGCAGGCTTTAGTACTCCGCACAAAATTACAATCGCTTTTTTGCATGTTGAAAGCTCCGGGCATTGCCCCGCGTGCCCCACTGACAACCATCCCAGTACTAACCATGACCATTTCAGTTGCGACCACCACACCAATATTTCATTGTCTGCTCAAGCCGTTTACCGCCATCCTGTAGCAATGGGATTCCTTCGCGTCAACGTAGAACCGTTTCAATTCATCCCCGAAGTCTATCTGGACAAATTTATTCCCCCTCAAAAGCCTTTTCTGAAAAGCTGAACGCCACTCGTGCGTCCAGCTTCCTGCTCTATCGTTACTCAACACCTATGATTTTGTCAGTGGGCCTGATTGGTATCCAGGATTGCAGCGGCATCTCTGCATGCGTATTTCCTTATCTATTGTTCGGGGGAGCATGGTGGATGACGGTTATCTCACTGTGCTTTACAACCGAAACAGAGCGGCCGCAAAACTGGATGCTGCCGTGGGAATCGAACTGAAGAATAATGACGGAGGAAATAAATGAACACCTTTACAACTGCCATGAAACAGATGGGAATAGTGCTGGCGCTGCTTTTTACGCTGTCCGGCTGCACGGAAAAGAAACAGGCTCCTGCCGCCGCTGCCGGAGACAAGGCCGAACCGGTCAAAGTTACCGCCTATTCCGCCAAGAGTGAACTGTTTATGGAATATGAACAGCCGGTAGTCGGAGAAAAGACCGGTTTTCTGATCCATCTGACCAGATTGAGTGATTTCAAGCCGGTCACTGAGGGCGGCCTGAAAATGGTCTTCACTCCTACCGCCGGTGAGCCTGAAACATTCAGCCTGCCTGCACCAACCCGGTCTGGAATCTACAAGATCGAGGCTGCCTTTGGCAAGCCGGGGAAATATTCGCTGAAACTGATCACCGACGGTAAAGGTTTTGCCGACGAAATTACCGTTTCAGAAGTACAGGTTCTGAACAAGGGTGAGAAACCGGTCGGGGGACATTCCGGCGGAGGCGGCGCAATCGCGTATCTGAAGGAACAGCAGTGGGTCGTTGACTTCATGGTTGCTCTACCGGTCAAGAAAGACCTGGGCAGCTTCGTTACCGCTACGGGAGAGCTGGTGCCAGTATCAAACGCAGAGGCGACTGTTGCAGCGCCGCTTTCCGGTATTATTTCGACGACCAGGCAACTGCCGTTTATCGGCAAGAAGGTAGCGAAAGGCGAAATCGTAGCCATGATCGATCCGCCGACCAGCCCGGTTGGAGGGATCGGCCAGTTAGGAGCTGCCTATGCCGAAGCAAAAAACCGCGTTGCCCTGGCGCAGAAGGAGTACGACCGGGCAAAACGGCTCCATGACGCCAAAATCGCACCATTGAAACGCGTCGAGGAAGCGGAACTATCTCTTTCCAGTGCGCGGGCCGCGCTTGAACCGCTGGAAAAGTCGATGGAGAGTGTCAAAGGAGAAGGTGGCGGCCGGATTGCGGTGCGAGCACCGATAAGCGGCACGGTCGTGGAAGTTTCTGCCGGCGCCGGTAAGGGCGTGGAAGCGGGACAGCCGATCCTGAGGATTGTCAATACCGGCACCCTCTGGCTCAAGGCCAATTTACCCGCCAACGAGATCGGCACTGCCGGCAAGTCACTCAACGCAACATTCACCGTTGCCGGTCTGACTGACGTATTCAAGCCGTCGCGCCTGGTGTCGGTCAGCGACATGCTTGACCCCCAAAGCAGAACCATTCCGGTTCTGTTTGAGGTGCCGAATCAATCCGGTCGTCTCAAGGTCGGACTGTTCGCCAATGTCGCCATCCGGACCGGCTCTGTTGCCGGGGCATTGACTGTACCCAGGGACGCGCTGATTGAAGATGAGGGACGCTGGTTCGTCTTCATCCAGTCATCGGGAGAGGCCTTTGACCGGCGGGAGGTAAAGATCGGCGTCGAGGATGGCGGTTTTGTTCAGATCACCAGTGGTCTCACGGGGGACGAACGGGTAACGACCCGTGGAGCCTATTATGTCAAACAGGCTGAGTCGGCCGCCAAGGGTGGCGCAGACCAGGGCCACGGCCACTAGAGAAATGAGCCTTTTCCGCCCTGGCTGCGTAAGTCTTCGGGGTTCCTTGTGCGGCCTAGCGCGCTAGGCCTCCGCGTCACCCCTCGACAGCCTTGCCTGGACAAAAAAATCTCGTTTCTCGGGTAAAACATAAACATGAGGAGAAACATACATGCTCGATAAAGTAATTCGCCTGGCCCTGGAAAACCGGCTGATCGTCGTTGTGGCGTCACTGCTGGTTCTATTGGTCGGGACCTATATAACTATGAAGATGCCGGTGGATGTACTGCCGGATCTGACCGCCCCGACGGTCACCATCATCACCGAGGCCCATGGCATGGCCACGGAAGAGGTGGAGTCGGTCGTCACCTATCCGATTGAAACTGCCGTCACCGGCTCAAGCGGCGTGCGCCGGGTCCGTTCCTATACGGTGGCAGGTCTCTCTACGGTCTGGGTCGAGTTTGACTGGGGGACTGATATCTTCAAGGCCCGTCAGGTGGTCAACGAAAAACTGCAATCCCTGTCCGGCGTGCTGCCGGCTGATGCGGTTCCCCAACTGGCGCCGATCTCCTCGATCATGGGGGAGATCATGCATGTATCCCTGATCAGCGACCAACACAACACCATGGAACTGAAGGAAACCGCCGACTTCGTGGTACGTAAACGGCTCCTGGCTGTGCCGGGAGTCTCCCAGGTTTCCAATATCGGCGGTGATACCCGCCAGTATCAGGCGGTACTCGATCCGCAACGCCTGCAAGCCTTCAATGTTACGGTGCGTGAAGTCATCACAGCCCTCAAGGGAGCCAATGCAAACTTTGCCGCCGGGGTTATGAAGAAAACCGGTCAGGAGTACTTGATCCGGGGCGTGGGCAGAGTGCGCACCCCGGCCGATCTTGAACAGGTTGTGGTGGCTGTCAGGGGTGGTGTGCCGGTTCTGGTCCGTGATGTGGCGCAGGTCGTCATCGGCCCGGCTTTCAGATACGGCGATGCATCGGCTAACGGCAAACCTGCGGTGGTTATCTCGATCCAGAAACACCCCACCGCAAATACTCTTGAATTGACCAAACGACTGGAAGTAAAGCTCGCGGAACTGCAGAAAAGCCTGCCGGCCGGCATGAAACTGGAGACCGACATCTTCCGGCAGTCCGACTTTATCGAGCGGGCCATCGATAACATCAAGAAGGTCCTGAGCGAAGGGGCTTTGCTGGTTATCATCATTCTCTTCCTCTTCCTGGGCAATGTGCGGACCACTCTCATTTCCATTACCGCCATCCCGCTTTCCCTGCTGTTCGCCATCTTTGCCCTGCGGATGTTCGACATCTCCATCAACACCATGACCCTGGGAGGAATGGCAATTGCCATCGGAGTCATTGTCGACGACGCCATCATCGATGTGGAGAACGTCTTCCGGAGGTTGCAGGAAAATCGTCTGAAACCGGAAAACCTGCGATCCCCGGCGCGCACGGTGATCTTCGAAGCCTCGAAGGAGATTCGCGCCTCCATCGTCAATGCCACCATGATCATTCTGATGGTATTCATGCCGCTCTTTTTTCTCACCGGCGTTGAGGGGCGGCTGTTGCGACCTCTCGGCATTTCCTACATGGTTTCCATTGGTGCGTCGCTGCTGGTCGCCCTGACGGTAACCCCGGCCCTCTGTTCATACCTTTTGCCCCGGGCCAAGTGCCTTGAGCGGGAGGGCGAGAGTGTCGTCGTCCGCTGGTTGCAACGACTCTATCAACCCATGCTTGACCTGGCAATCAATCGGCCGAAACTGGTGATCGCAGGATCGGTGGTGGCATTTGCTTTAGCCATGATTCCGCTCTCCATGACCGGACGTTCCTTTCTTCCGGCCTTCAACGAAGGGGCATTGACAGTCGTTGTCGTCACCTCGGCGGGAACATCACTGGAACAATCAGCGGCAATTGCGCTGAATGTGGAAAAAACGCTCCTGGCCCATCCCAACGTCAAGAAGACCGCCCGCCGAACCGGGCGCGGTGACATGGACGAGCATGGCAAGGCGGCCAGCATGACCGAGATCGAGGCCAAGCTGGATATGAAAGAGCGCAAGCTCGCTGATGTCATGGCGGAGTTGCGTAAGTCAATGGCAGGCATGCCGGCTACCATTACTTTTGGTCAGCCGATCGGTCACCGGATCGACCATATGCTGTCCGGCACCATGGCCAACATAGCCATCAAGGTCTACGGCCCCGAACTTTTCAGGCTGCGGAGTACTGCGGAAGAGATCAGAGGCGCCATAGCCAATGTCGCCGGATTGGCCGACCTGTCGGTAGAACAGCAGAAGGATATCCCCCAGGTCCGGATTGTACCCGACCGGGCAGAGATGGCCCGTTATAACCTGACCATGTCTGGTGTTGCTGAGGCGATGGAGGCTGCCACGGCCGGCATGATAGTAACCCGTACTCTGGAAGGAGACCGGGGTTTCGATGTAGTGGTGAAGTTCCCTGATAGTGCTCGCACCAGTACCGGCAGCATCGAAAGTGTCCTGATCGATACCCCTACCGGGGTCAAGATTCCGCTTTCCGCCGTGGCTCGGGTCGTTTCCGCCAAAGGGCCGAATACCATCACCAGGGAAAATGCCCAGCGCAAGATCGTGGTACAGGCAAACGTTACCGGCCGTGACCTGCGCAGTGTCTTTGAAGATGTCCGCAGCCGTATTGAGCAGAAGGTCAAACTCCCGGTGGGATATTATGTGGAGTACGGCGGGCAGTTTGAGAGCGAAGCCGAGGCAACCAGGACAATCGGACTTTTGAGCCTGGTATCGTTGCTCTTCATTATTGTGATTCTTTATATTGAATTTCGTTCCTTCAAAGACGCCTTTCTGGTCATGGTCAATCTGCCGCTGGCCTTCATCGGCGGCATCCTGGCCGTATATTTCACTTCCGGGGTCATCAGTGTCGCGTCGCTGGTTGGATTCATCACCCTGTTCGGCATCGCGACACGAAACGGCATCCTGCTCATCTCTCATTACAAACACCTGATGGAAGAGGAGGGGAAAAACCTGCAAGAGGCTGTGCTGCAAGGGTCAATGGAGCGTCTCAGGCCGGTCATCATGACGGCGCTTGCGGCCGGGTTGGCACTTGTGCCGTTTGCCCTTGCCTCTGACAAACCGGGTAACGAGATCCTCTCGCCGCTGGCCATCGTCATTCTGGGGGGGCTGCTTTCCTCCACCCTGCTAAACATGGTGGTGTTGCCGTCGCTGTATCTGAAGTTTGGTAAAGAACCACAGAAGTAATTTGAACCAGAAAGTAAGAACAATTGCGCACCCCGCAGCTTGGCGGGGTGTGCGACCATCAGAGTAAACAGTCACTATCGCATCAGGAGGTTGTCCTTCATGAAAAGAAATTTGATTCTTGCAGGAATGATAATAATAGCGGCCTTGATTGCCAGCGGATGTGCGAGCAACCGGGATCTCATTGCCAAGACCTCGCTTGGAAACAGACATGATGTTTTTACCGAGGCGTTTGGCAAGGAAGACCAATCCGGAAAGGCTACAGCGAATATCAAGTTAACCGTTAAAAGCAACTCTTCACGTTTCATGTGGATGTACTTTAAACATACTGATCCACCATATCGTGTTCACTTGAATATCGATGGACAGACCATAATTCTTGATACTGAACCGGTTCTGGAAGTCAAGTCACCGATTGATTTCAAAGTACCCGAAAGTGGAACCGGCTGGAAATATGAGTTCAACAAGCGAATTGCCCTTGCTCCAGGCAAGCATAAGCTGACAGTAGCGCTTCCTGTAGATGATGTGATTGTGGAACAAGAGGTACTGCTGCGTGAAGGTGCCAATACAATTATTTTTAAACCGATATACAAGAGGAGGCAGCTTCGGCCATATAAAGGCGAAAACTTCACAGCGGGAATAAAGGCTCTTGAAGTGCAGGTTAACTAAATCATAGGGAATTACTCATCGCTTTATACCAACGGATCATAACCAGCCAAAGATCGAAAAGGAGTTTCAAGTGATCTCCGACCAATCAACCAACCAGGAGAATAAAAATGAAAGTTTTACCTGACCGGCAACATCACTTGTTTGGCACAATCAATAGCTATCTGATACCTGTCATACTGTTATTGCTATTCCTGACAGTGACAGCACCAGACGTTTTCGCACACGGAGTTTCGGAGGACGATAAGGCTTTTATCGTCCAGAGCAGCGGTATACGCCTGCTGCCGTTCATTTATCTGGGTGCCAAACACATGGTTACCGGCTATGACCACCTGCTCTTTCTATTCGGGGTGATTTTCTTTTTGTACCGGATGAAAGAGGTTGGAGCATACGTTACGCTCTTCGCTGTCGGCCATAGCGTCACCTTGATATACGGTGTACTGAGCGGGACTCACGTCAATCCTTATCTTGTTGACGCCATTATTGGTCTGTCAGTCGTCTACAAAGCACTCGACAATCTTGGCGCGTTCAAACGTGTGTTCGGCTTTCAGCCAAACACTAAGGCCGCAGTGCTTATTTTCGGTTTCTTTCACGGTTTTGGTCTCGCAACAAAGCTGCAAAAATTCACACTTTCCAAAGAGGGTCTGGTGCCGAACATCCTTGCATTCAACGTTGGGGTCGAGCTTGGGCAGTTGCTTGCACTGAGTGCCATTCTGATATTTATGGGTTTCTGGCGGCGTACCGACTCGTTCAAGCATCAGGCTTTTGCAGCCAATGCCGCTTTAATGACCGCAGGTTTTGTTCTGATGGGCTATCAAATAACCGGTTACTTCACTAAATAATTAAGGAGAAACACATGTCTGCACACAATACTCACCCACTTCCTACTCTTAAACAACTGTTCAAAGCCACCGGAATTGCCTTGCTTGCCGCAGGAGCAATATTGATTACCACCGTACTACCATCCGAGTTTGGCATCGATCCGACAGGCATAGGCAAAGCAATGGGACTCACGGCGCTCAGCGCCACTACTGCTGAGGCAGCAAAGTTACCGAACAGTGTAGCGACGGCAGCGCCAGTTGCGCAAACACCAGCTGGAATTGTAGCCAAAAGCGATGTCCCTTTCAGTAGTGACGAAATGTCCCTGACATTGCAACCCAGCGAGGGCGCTGAAATAAAGGCAACCATGCGCAAGGGAGAACAATTCGTTTTTAATTGGGCAACCGAAGGTGGTTCTGTCAACGTCGATATGCACGGAGAAAAACTCAATGCTGGTGACAAATTCACTAGTTACTGGAAAGGCCAACAACTAACTAACGACAAAGGGACTTTTGTGGCCCCATTTGAAGGGACACATGGTTGGTTCTGGCGCAATCGTGGTGATAAACCGGTGACCGTTAAAGTTAATGTAAGCGGTTTTTACGAGAAGCTTGCACGCATGAAATAAAAAATCATCCTGTCGTCCTGAGCAAGACATAAAAAGGCTTGATTCATGAGGTACATATGGGAAAGTTGCTCGTAATTGTTGCTGCTATATTATTGCAGCCGCACATTACATGTGCTGAGTGCAATAACGGTCAAGAAAATGCGTTGAACGTCAATGACGCACTTATTAGCCCACAGCCTTACAAGGGATCAGTCAAGATTTTGGGAATTGTGGCGAGTCCGGACATATGAACCCGGTTGAACTTGATTCCGGCTGAGAGTTTGAAGTTAGGTTGATTTCCGGGATAGGTGGCGTGGAGTCAACAACAGATTTAGAAATTGATTTGAAAACAAAATGACTACCGCACCGGCGGTAAAGCTGAACTGAGCATTGAACCAGATTGCGGTGTCAATCCGCCTCGCTGTGTGGATGGCAAGAACAGTCTCTACCCTCTGCCGCCAGTTTCAGATTACGTAAAATTTTGCATTCGCCCACACTTGTGGCCGAATTGCAGGTGTCTCGCAATAGTTGTAATTGCTGCCCTAACAAATGAAGTGCTTCGATCTGTTGCTTGACATGCTCTATTTTGCCATCGATTAAATGGTTAATTTCATCACAGGCCAGCTCGGATTTGGATTGTAAACTGCGCAATATGCGCACGTCCGGTAATCCCATCTCCAGCAAACGGCAATGGCGGATGAAGTTGAGCTGCACCAAATGGTAGTCAGAGTAATTGCGATAGCCGTTATCATTGCGCTCTGGTGCCTCCAACAAGCCTTCCCGCTCGTAAAAACGTACCGTTTCCACTTTGCAGCCGCTACGTTGCGCCAGTTCTCCGATTTTCATACACACCTCTGCAAAAATATCTTGACCCTGTAGTAGGTACAGGCTGTTTAATGATAGCACATCTGAGGAGGTGTGCCACTATGAACCAGGAGAAGTATCGCATCGAGAACATGGACTGTCCGACGGAAGAGCAGTTGATCCGTAATAGACTGGAGCCAATGCAGGGAATTGTCCGACTCGATTTCAATCTCCTGGATCGCGAATTGACGGTGTACCATCATCTTGACGATCCTCAGCCTATCGTTTCCGCGCTGGTAAAACTGGACATGGCTCCGAGACTGCTTGAAGGCAGGGAACCACAATCGGAAGCACCTTCGGGGCTGAGTGCGATAAAGAAAGGGCTGTTAGCCATCAGCGGAATTGCAGCGATCGGCGCCGAAGTTTTCTCCTGGACAACAGGACAGGACACTTCATGGCCGGTACTGGTTTTAGCGGTCGTGTCGATCCTCAGTGCGGGCCTCCCCACAATTAAAAAAGGGTGGATTGCGCTCCGAAATATGACCCTCAATATTTATTTCCTGATGTCACTGGCGACAGCCGGTGCCGTTATCATCGGTAAATGGCCGGAAGCAGCGATGGTAATTTTCCTGTTCGCCATAGCTGAGGCCATTGAAGCGCTTTCTCTGGAGCGAGTCCGTAACGCCATCAAATCGCTGGCTGCGATGGCCCCGGAGTTTGCTGAGGTCAAAGTCGATAATGACTGGCAGGAACACCCGGTGGCCGAAGTGACTATCGGCAGTCGTATCCGGATTCGCACCGGTTCACGAGTTCCGCTTGATGCGCGAGTCGAATCCGGTCGTGCGGCCCTCGACCAGGCTCCGATCACGGGTGAAAGTCTGCCGGTGGATAAACAAGTCGGTGACACACTGTTTGCCGGCAGCATCGTTACTGATGGAGTGGTAGAAGCTACGGTAACAAGTGTTGCTGGTGATAGCACTCTGGCTCGTATCGCCGCCGCCATTCAGGACGCTCAATCACAACGTGCACCAACGCAGCGTTTTGTCGATCAATTCGCCCATTATTACACTCCTGCAGTCGTCGCTTTCGCCGTAGCTGTGGCGGTTATTGGTCCTGTGCTGTTCGGAGGTGACTGGTCATACTGGCTCTATAAAGCACTCGTGATGCTGGTCATCGCTTGTCCCTGCGCCTTGGTGGTGTCCACTCCGGTTACGGTTGTCAGTGGACTTACGGCGGCAGCCCGGCACGGTATTCTTATCAAAGGTGGTACCTACCTCGAAGGTGGCGGACTGTTACAAGCTGTTGCACTCGACAAGACCGGGACGCTGACCAATGGCAAGCTGGCGTTGACCGACGCAGTCCCATTTGGCGAAATGCCGATCGAGCGGGCCTTGTTGATCGCAGCCAGCCTTGACGATCACAGCACTCATCCGGTCGCTAAAGCCCTGGTTGCCGGATGGCGGGTGCAACAGCCAAATGTCAGGCTGTTACCGGTAGAAAATTTTGGCGTACTGAACGGTCACGGTGTCAAGGGCACTATCGATGGCCAGCAGTGGCATATTGGCAACCACCATCTTGTCGATGAGTTGGGTATTTGCTCTCCTGATTTAGAAGACAAAATCACTGTGATAGAAAATACGGGAAAAACCGCCGTCATTCTGTGCACCGGTTCCGGTCCGGCTGCGCTGTTTGGTGTAGCCGATACGATTCGGGCTGAGAGCCTGGAGGCGATGGCAATGCTCCGGGCGCTGCACGTCGAACCGGTAATGCTGACGGGTGATAATTCAGCTAACGCCCGTGCAATTGCTGATCTTCTCGGGATTCAGGATGCACGTGGTAATATGATGCCGGAAAGCAAACAAGCCGCCATCGCCGAACTCAAAGATCGCTATGGTACAATCGGCATGGTCGGTGACGGAATTAACGATGCCCCTGCTTTAGCACGGGCAGACATCGGCTTTGCGATGGGTGCAGCGGGCACAGCTACTGCTCTGGAAACAGCCGACGTAGCAATAATGGACGATGATCCGCGCAAGATTGCCGGTTTCATAGGACTCAGTCGGCGCTGCGCATCAATCTTGAAGCAAAATATAGCATTGGCACTCAGCATCAAGTTTGTATTCTTTTCGCTGGCACTCAGTGGTTACGCAACACTCTGGATGGCTGTTTTTGCGGACATGGGTGGAAGTCTGCTGGTAGTGTTCAACGGTTTGCGTTTACTCGGATATTTCCAGAAAAAGCACGGAGTATTGTGAGGATACAAAACGAAGGCTTTCACAAAAGTTTCAATTGCTTTTGCTTGATTTAGTTGATATTAGGATATTCGAATATGCGCAAGGAGATCCTGTGGATTCAAATACTGCAAACGAGTGGGCCGAATTGCTCAAAGCCCTTGCTCACCCAACACGCCTCCAGATTGTCGCCGAGTTGCTGAAGGGCACCAAGTGTGTGACCGATATTCAGGATATTCTGCCGGCGTCCCAGTCGAATATCTCTCAACATTTGACCGTGTTGCGCAACGCGCGGCTGGTTGACTTTGCACAGGACGGGGCGCAGCGGTGCTATTATGCCAGTCGCCCAAAATTGGCGTTAACTTTAATAACGCTACTCGGAGAAGGAGAACCCCCCATTCGCAAATCAAAGGATGACCTTGACCGGGAAAAGCTCACAGCAGGGGGTGCTTGCTGTGTCCGGTAACGTCTGCAGATCTCCACTCTTTGAGCACAACCATACTGACAAACCGGTATTCCTTCCCGGCAACATGCTTGAGTCGGCCAGAATACAGAAGAACCTGCCTCCACTGACCGTACCGGAAGGATGTCTGCTGGACTTTGACGGTGAACTGGTGGATTTTTTGGCGGCAAGCGGCCAGGCTACGCTGGAACCGTCATGGCCCTGTTTTCATACCCGTCTCTACCGGTGGCCTGTCAACGGCACCGTGTATGGAATTATCGGCGGTACGGTCGGCGCATCGTTTGCGGTACTTGTTGCCGAGGAGCTCTTCGCGCTGGGATGCAAAGCACTCGTCAGTATCTCTTCAGCAGGGTTGATTGCCGAAAACCTGCAACCACCCTTATTTCTACTGATCGACAAGGCGTTGCGAGACGAAGGTACAAGCTGCCACTATCTTCCTCCGCAGCGATTTGCGTTTGCGTCGCCTCCTCTCGTGGATGTAGTGGCTCGACGATTGAGCGAAGTCGGCGTGCCATTCAGCCAGGGGAGTTCCTGGACAACCGACGCACCGTTCCGCGAGACATCTGAACTTATTGCGGCGAGGCGGAGTGAAGGGATCATTGCCGTTGAGATGGAAGCTGCTGCACTACTGGCAATGGCGGATGCTCTCGATAAACGCGTCGTATGTCTTGCACACATCACGAACGCCATGGCCACACGGTCCGAGGATTTTGAAAAAGGGGGCGATGATGGCAATGAAGCGGCCTTGAAGGTCTGTGCCACGGCGTTATCCGCTCTCCTGGAATATGGGTTTTGCCCACTGTCGTAATCTACGAGGAGGAACTATGAAAGTCGCTGTCATTATCACCCAAAATAATCCGGAACAGGTATTTACTGCCTTGAGATTCGCCAATTATGCCCTGAATGAAGGTGACGAGGTATCCGTATTTCTAACCGCTGAAGGGGTTGATCTGGAGAAAATCGATGATTCGCGCTTTGACATACGCGGACAAGCCGGAAACTTCCTCGACGGGGGTGGCACCATTGAGGCCTGCGGTACCTGCCTGAAGTTGCGTGACTTGAATGGCTCCGAGGTCTGTTCTCCCTCAACAATGAAAGCCATGTATGCTCTCGTCAAGGAAGCAGACCGGGTCGTGACATTTTAGTAACTGCAGGAAGTAACACATCGAAAGGAGAGAACACATGGTGAAAATGGTAGTATTTCACACCGGTCGCGTTGGTTGAACGAGTTGCGCCCAGGCTACAGGTGTAGCCGCTAAAATGAAGGATCGTTTTGGAGAGAAGATAGACGTGGCGCTTCATCTTG
>VFJW01000076.1 GCA_009885845.1 Geobacter sp. | reverse complement strand
GCGAGATAGTTATCGGTATTGCCAAAGAATACCCCGATGTTTCCTTGACCCATATGTATGTTGATAATGCTGCCATGCAGCTTGTAAAATGGCCCAAACAATTCGATGTAATTCTGTGCGAAAACATGTTCGGGGATATTCTCTCCGACGAAGCCGCCATGCTGACCGGTTCGCTCGGGATGCTGCCTTCTGCCTCACTGGCAGAGGGAACCTTTGGCATGTACGAACCTTCCGGCGGTTCCGCTCCGGATATTGCCGGCCAGGGCATTGCCAACCCGATCGCCCAGATTCTCTCGACCGCGATGATGCTCAAGTTCTCTTTCGGCATGCTGGAAGCCGCTGATGCCATAGACAGCGCGGTAGCAAAGGTGCTCGACCAGGGGTACCGTACTGCAGACATCTATCAGAAAAAAAATGGTGAAAAACTGGTGAACACAAAAGAGATGGGAGCGGCGATTATTAAAGCTCTCGCTTGAGGTTGAGGTTGAGATTGAGATTGAGATTGAGGAAAAGCAATGTACCAGTCTTTCCGTGATATGCAGGTTTGGCAAGTAGCAATGGAAATAGCGGAAAAAGTACACGCCCTGACCGACTCTTTGCCAAGAAAAGAGGACTATGGTTTTACCTCACAGGTGCGCAGATCAGCACTCAGCATCTCGGCAAATATAGCAGAAGGGTTTGGAAGAAAACACGTGCCAGATAAGATTAACTTCTACCTCTATTCCAGAGGATCACTTACCGAAACACAAAGTCACATTGAATATGGCCTCCGGGTGAGATACATTAAGACCGAAGATGCAATTTTCCTGGATGCACAACTTTCAGGGTTGCATCATGACCTTAATAAGCTTATATCCGGGATAACTTGCCGCAGTTCCATAAACACAAAGGGTTGATCGGTTTCTTAACCTCAACCTTAACCTTAACCTCGAAAGGATTTCGCATATGAAAGTTGGAATTGTAGGATGGCGTGGCATGGTTGGTTCGGTTCTTATGCAGAGAATGCAGGAAGAGAACGATTTTGCTCTCGGCTTTGAACCGGTGTTTTTTACTACCTCTCAGGCCGGGCAACCGGCGCCCATGAACGCGGGCACTCTGAAGGATGCCTCGGACATTGCAGAACTCAAAAAACTGGATGTGATTATCACCTGCCAGGGGGGGGATTACACCAAGGCGGTTCACCCGGAACTGCGCAAGCAGGGATGGAACGGCTACTGGATTGATGCTGCCAGCACCCTGCGAATGGAATCCAATGCCGTAATCATTC
>VFJW01000073.1 GCA_009885845.1 Geobacter sp. | reverse complement strand
GTAGACACAAGGGACTTAAAATCCCTCGACCGCAAGGTTGTGCGAGTTCAAATCTCGCTTTGGGCACCAAAAAATAGACCGGGAAACGCATAGTTGCAAAGAAGACTACCAGCTTCTAGCTATCACAGGTTGACCGGTTGCACGGAAGTTGCACGGATTAGAAAAAACAGTTACACGGGTAAGTAATAAACAAGTCCGTGCAACCGCTAATCCCAAGACAAGAAAAAGACCTTTGTCAGAGAAATCTGACAGAGGTCTTTTTGCGTTATAAACGGAGTATGAGGCGTTAAAGCGTTTGATGCGGCAAATGGGTTTTCAGAGATAGAAATGAGCTTACAGGGTAGATATGAACGTCGTATTCACGGAATCTACAGTATGAAGTAATGCAATATCGAAAATTCAGGTTTTTCACTTTTTAGCCACCTGTGAACATCATGAGTGTATGAGTGCCAAATACACAACCGGGAGAACTAAAATGGACAGCCACAAATTGAATACCCTACTTGAAGAATGGGACAAAATCCAAGAACAAATCGTTGAATTAGCACCAGTTGTATTTTTCTCCTCACAGAACGATCACAAAATTTTTGATAAACAGCTTGATCAGCTTAAAGCCCAGCGCGGAGAATTAAGATTACAGATAAAAGGAATTGTTGCAGGAGGCAGACCTGACTTGTGGTAAATCTTGCATATAACCGAAAAGAATAGAAGGCTAAAAGAGACAGCGGTAATGGATTTATTTTTGTTAAAGATCCACAGCACATAGAATTCATCGGAAAGATTTTACTGACTTTAACAGATGATATTACCAGAAATATCTGGCTATTTTTAGATGAGTTTCAACAATTACTGGACTTTAGAGTTATAGCGCCACCTTTCCACTGTCAAGGCGGGTCGCGTGGCGGTTATTTGATTGTCAAACCAACTTGAATTTACGCGGCCTTAGCCCGGTCCGGTGGATATTCATCTTCAACCGGCCATTTTTGCGGTCCGAATTTACCGGACTTCGGGTTCCACATGCCCCGAATGTTGACATGCCCAAAAAACCGTTGCAGCCCCTGCCTGACTCTGCCCGCAGTGATGGGCTGTTTCTGACGCCACGGGGCAAACGAAGCCAAGTATGCCACCTTTGCATCATTGAGCAGCGCGAGCAACTGGGGAATAGCATAACTGACTGAAAGTATCTGTACCCAACGATGGAGAACCTGCCGTGATTGCTGCCAGGTTTCTTTCCATCCCCAGCGATTCTTGAGCTGATTGAACAGATCCTCAATCGACCACCGTCGCCCGTATCCGAGAATAACCCGTGCGCCGGAAAGAGTTATATCGGTGGAGAGAATCAAGCTCGTCTGCGTTCGGGTGCCATCTTCCTTTTCAAGCTGGCTCCAGACCATCCGTACTGGTCTTCCCTTGAGGAAGCGGGCCAGTGCAATAGCAGAGCGGTAGTAGACCGTCTGTGTCTTGCCATAGATTGTGAACTGCTGCCTGACTTCCGGCAAGGATGCGACCCAATCGGCACTGACCCTGTCACCGTACTTTCTTGGACGTCCCCGTTTGTGGGTCAGTTCTGGTACATGAAAGAGTGCTGTGTCCTTGCGTACTTGCCCAATTACAGAAAGCCCGTTCTCCATGGCATATGTGATCAAGTTACAGCGCATATACCAGCTATCCATCAAGAGGAACGTCTGTAGCCCTTGAAACAGTGGAGCAACAACACGCAGCAGGGTTTGCGCGGCAACCAGTTTCCCCGAGTTGCCTCCCTGGCGTGCCAGACGGGAGAGAATCGGAATGCCCAGCGATCGAAAACCCTTTGAAAGAGTTAGTGCCAATGTCACCCAGCACTGCCCTCTGACAAAGGTGGGACGGTTGGTCTTGTTCCCGTGCTGATGATGAATAGCCGAGCCGGGAGCTTTCTTTGACGATCTGAAGACGATGGTGTCATCAATCATCAGAAACCAGCGGCGGCGCGGGAACATCTGCAGCGCAAGACGAGCTGTCTGGCATCCCAGGGCAACCCATGACCACTTTCCGAAGTGGAGCCACTTGTAATAGCTGTTCCAGTGCCTTACGGAATTGACAGCCAAATAGGCATCGGTAACAAACCCTGTCTGGGTCAGCATTGCCCCAAAGAGCAGTTCCAGAAAAGTAGGAACCGAACGTTTTGGGAGAGCTTGAGCCAGAAATGTGATAGCATCGAACAGGGCTCTGGGGATATGTCGGTATCCCTTGTAGTCCATAGCGGCCTCCTGAGAGAGAATGGTTTTCTCTCAAGAGGTCGCGCGCTACTCACTTCTAAGATCAATTCCGTGAGTAGCGCGCGACCCACGACCCTGACCCCGCTGTCAAGCTATTTTTTCGGACAAAGCAACATTTTTCAAAGATCGCTACAGAAGTCTAAAGTCCAGT
>VFJW01000175.1 GCA_009885845.1 Geobacter sp. | reverse complement strand
TTTCCAACACCTTCACAAAAACCGGCTACACCTTTGCCGGGTGGTATCCTGCCGCTGATGGCAGCGGCACTGTTTACGGCGCCAGCTTCACCATGGGTTCCGCCAACACTGTGCTTTATGCCAAATGGACAGCACTGCCGACCTACACCGTCACCTACAACGGCAACACCAGCACCGGCGGAACAACTCCGACTGATGCTGGCAGTTATCTGACTGGCGCAACAGTAACCGTACTTTCCAACACCTTCACAAAGACCGGCTACACCTTTGCCGGATGGTATCCTGCCGCTGATGGCAGCGGCACTGTTCACGGTGCCAGCTTCACCATGGGTTCCGCAAACACTGTGATTTATGCCAAATGGACGGCATTGCCGACCTACACCGTCACCTACAACGGCAACACCAGCACCGGCGGTACAACTCCGACCGATGCGGGCAGTTACCTGACTGGTGCAACGGTAACGGTGAAAGCTAATACCTTCACAAAAACCGGCTACACCTTTGCCGGGTGGTATCCTGCCGCTGATGGCAGCGGCACTGTTCACGGTGCCAGCTTCACCATGGGTTCCGCCAACACGGTGCTTTATGCCAAATGGACGGCATTGCCGACCTACACCGTCAGCTACAACGGCAATACCAGCACCGGCGGCGCAGTACCGACCGACGGCAATACCTACCTGAATGGTGCAACAGTAACCGTTCTCGGCAACACGGGCACTCTGGTAAAAACCGGCTACACCTTTGTTGGTTGGAATACAGCAGCCAACGGAACCGGCACGAGTTACTCCGCCAGTGGCAGCATCACCTTTGTTATGGCATCAGCCAACGTCACTTTGTATGCCCAGTGGACGCTGTCGCCAACCTACACAGTCACATACGACGGCAACAGCAGCAATAACGGCACCGTGCCAACAGACGGTAGCAACTACCTTCAAGGTGCTGCCGTCACGGTAGCGGCCAACACAGGTAGCCTTGTCAACACCGGCTACACATTCACCGGATGGAACACTCTAGCCAACGGAACCGGCACAAGCTACGCCGCCAGCGGCAGCATAACCTTTGCCATGGGTTCATCCAACGTCACATTATTTGCCCAGTGGACGTTGTCTCCGACCTACACCGTCACCTATAACGGCAACACCAGTACCTCCGGAACAGTGCCGGTTGACGGCAGCAACTACCTGACCGGAGCAACAGTAACCGTTCTCGCTAACAGCGGCACACTCGTAAAAACCGGCTACAGTTTTACCGGATGGAATAGTTCAGCAGACGGCAGCGGCACAATTCAAACTGCCGCTTCCATCTTCAACATGGGTTCTGCAAACGTAACCTTGTACGCCCAGTGGACGGCACTTCCGACTTACACAGTCACCTATAACGGCAACACCTCTACCTCCGGCACAGTGCCGACCGACGGCAACAACTATCTGAACGGTGCAACAGTAACCGTTCTCGGCAACAGCGGAACTCTGATAAAAACCGGCTACACCTTCAACGGCTGGAACACCGCCGCCAACGGAACCGGCACAAGTCAGACAGCCGCTTCCACCTTTGCTATGGGTTCTGCTAACGTAACATTATATGCACAGTGGACAGCACTACCGACCTACGCAGTCACCTATAATGGCAACAGCTCCACCTCAGGAACAGTGCCGGTTGACGGCAACAGTCCGTATGTCTCAGGCACAACAGTAACAGTGCTTGGCAACAGCGGCACGCTTGCAAAAACCGGCTTCGTCTTTAACGGCTGGAACACGGCTGCAAATGGCAGCGGCACATCATATGCCACATCGGCAACCTTCAACATCGCCGCTAACACCACGCTCTACGCTCAATGGACTGCACTGCCAACCTACACAGTCACTTACACTGGCAACAGCAGCACCGGCGGCGCAGTGCCGACCGACAGCAACAACTACCTGAACGGGGCAACAGTAACTGTTCTCGGTAATAGTGGAAATCTGATAAAAACCGGCTTTACCTTCAACGGTTGGAACACCGCTTCCAACGGAACCGGCACAAGTCGAACCGCCGCTTCTATCTTCATTATGGGGTCTGCAAACGTAACGCTGTACGCCCAATGGCTGGCCGACCTAACCGGACCAACACTGACCGTCTCAACCCTTGCCAATGGCTCTGTTACCAACAATGCCACCCTGAATGTAACCGGCACGGTCAGTGACAACGAAAGCGGCGTCAAGAGCGTCACTGTCAACGGCAATCCGGCAACTATCACCAGTGGCAGCTACACCATTGCCATCACACTGGTTGACGGTGCAAACACGGTAACAGTTATCGCCACAGACAACGCCAACAATACAACAACCGATAGTCGCACTATAAACCTTGATCGCACGGCACCCGGCCTGACAATCACTCTGCCGACCGACAACAGCACCACCGGCAATACGTATACAACTGTCACCGGCAGCGTCGATGATGCAACAGCAACTGTAACCGCCAAAGTAAACGGCGGAACAAGCACAAGCGCAACCATGAGCGGCACAAACTTCACCATCACGCTCAACCTGGTTTCCGGTCTTAACACCATCGACATCACCGCAACAGATGTCGTCGGCAACAGCAGCAGCGTCAAACGGACAGTAACCTCCGACTCATCAGCACCGGGCTTATCCGTTAGCTCACCAGCACAGGACATCAGCACCACTGAAACCAGCATCACCATCAGCGGTGCAGTAACGGAAAGCGTTACCACCGCAACAATCAGCATCGCAGTTGATGGTCAAACATTTAACCCAACCGTCGCCACAGACGGCAGCTTCAACCAGAGCATCACCCTGGCAACCGACAAAACATACACCGTAGTAGTAACCGCCACCGATCTGGCCGGCAACAGATCCACGGTACAACGTAACATCATCAAAACATCCCTTGCCTCGGGAGATATCAGTGGTGATGGCGTAGTTGATATCGCTGACGCTTTAAGGGTCTTGCAGATTGCCGTAGGATTGGTGAATGCCACACCTGCTGACTATGCCAAAGCAGATGTTGCACCGCTTGTAAACGGCAAGTCTGCACCGGATGGTGTCATTGACATTGCCGATGCAACGGTGATTTTGATGAAAGTTGTTGGCTTGCGGAGCTGGTAGGATTTGAATAAAAACCAACAACGGAGGAATTCATGAACATCATAAAACACATTTTGACAATCACATTTATATTTCTACTGGCTGGCTGCGGCGGTGGTGATGGGGGTTACGTTGCTACGCCCCCGGTTGCGCCCCCAACTGCCGCAACCTCAATGAAACTGACTGTTGTTCTTGAAGGGAATGCTGCATCGGTCAAGGGGATTTCTGCAACAATCACGCTTCCGTCAGGCATTGCTCTGAATGCTGATGCAGCTGGAAAAGTACTGAGCGGAGTTCTGACACCTGCAACCGGTACACCATCAGGAAGCATGGATGGTAAATATACCGCAGCATCTGGTTCTACACCGGCAACAGTAACAGTTGCTTTCATTACATCCGATAATCTGGCAGCCGGGGATTTTGTGATTTTGACTGCTGATCTGGAACCTGGCACCTCAGCACCTGCGATCACTGCATTCGTAATAAGCAACAGCAAGCTGGTGGATGCTGATGGCGTTGTGGTGAGCGGGGCTTCGCTGGCGTTGCGGTAGGATTTTATGACAGAGACCCCGCTTACAGAAAATCAATTCTGTAAGCGGGTGCATGACAACCCATCTATTTATGTTGACCCATCATCTGCCAAACGCAAACTTGACCAAGTCCCCTATTCCTGCTATTAAATACTCTTTCATTTCTGCAATGATACAATCAACTCTCCACATCCGGAGGTACCTGCGTGACATTTCAAGATCTTATCCTTTCCCTTCAGGGCTATTGGGCCAAACAGGGCTGCATTATTCAGCAGCCGTATGACACGGAGAAAGGCGCCGGCACATTCAATCCGGCCACCTTTCTGCGCGTACTCGGTCCCGAACCGTGGAATGTTGCCTACGTTGAACCGTCCCGCCGCCCCACTGACGGGCGCTATGGCGAAAACCCCAACCGTCTGCAGCACTACTACCAGTTCCAGGTCATCATGAAACCTTCACCGCTGAATATTCTCGACCTGTATCTGGATTCGCTCCGTTCCTTCGGACTTGATCCCGCAAAACACGATATCCGCTTTGTCGAAGACGACTGGGAATCGCCGACTCTGGGTGCCTGGGGATTGGGATGGGAGGTCTGGCTGGACGGGATGGAAATCACCCAGTTCACCTACTTCCAGCAAGCCGGAGGGATCGATCTGAAGCCGATACCGGCGGAGATCACCTATGGCTGCGAACGTATCGCCATGTACCTGCAGGGGGTCGACAATGTGTATGACCTCGAATGGGTTAAAGGGATAAAATACGGCGATATCCATCACGAAAGCGAGGTCGAGTTCTCACGACACAATTTCGAAGAGGCCGATGTTGACATGCTGCTGCAGCTCTTTACCATGTACGAAAAGGAGTGTCTACGCCTTGTTGAGAAGGAGCTTGTTCTCCCCGCCTACGATTACGTCATGAAGTGCTCTCACACCTTTAACCTGCTCGATGCCCGGGGAGCGATATCGGTCACCGAGCGAGCCTCCTACATCGGCCGCGTTCGAGGGGTCGCCCGCGTGTGTGCCGAAGGATACCTGCGGATGCGTGAACGTTTGGGCTTTCCACTGCTGAAAGGAGGTGCTGCCTGATGAACACGAAAGAACTATTCCTTGAAATCGGCTGCGAAGAGATCCCGGCCGGATTTATACCGCGCGCTGTCGCGGAGATGGAAGCAATCATCACCAAAGAGCTTGCAGTCGCCCGACTCTCGTTCAACGGGATCAAGACCCTGGCAACTCCGCGGCGCCTGGCACTGGTAGTAACGGGTATTCCGGCTGTTCAGCCTGATGCCGAGATCACCGCCACCGGCCCGTCAGTCAAGGCGGCCTACGATCCTTCCGGCAAACCGACCAAAGCCGCCGAGGGCTTTGCCCGTGGCCAGGGAGTTGATGTTTCGGCCCTGCAGACAATTACTACCGATAAAGGTGAATACCTGTTCGTCAGCAAGCATGAGGCCGGTCGGCCGACCTACGAATTGCTGACTGAGATCCTGCCGGCACTGGTTGCGAACATTCCCTTTAAAAAATCGATGCGCTGGGGGGATCAGGAAGTACGTTTCGCCCGACCTGTTCACTGGATTGTAGCGTTGTTCGATGGCGCGATTGTCCCTTTTTCCTTCGGCACGATTACGAGCGGGAAAATATCGCGCGGGCACCGGTTTATGGCCAATACCACCTTCCCGGTAAGTGATTTTGCCCATTATCTGGAAGAATGTGAGCGACATTTTGTCATCCCGGATCCGGAAAAGCGCAAGGAGATCATCCGCCGGGAAACGCACCGGGTCGCAGCGGCTTCCGGTGGACACCTGCTGCCCGATGAAGAGCTGCTGGAGCAGGTCACCTATCTGGTAGAATATCCGAGCGCCGTTCATGGCACATTCTCTTCCGAATTTCTGAAGGTGCCCAAAGAGGTGCTGATCACCTCAATGCGCAGCCATCAGCGCTACTTTTCGATAGTTGATGCCAACGGAGGACTGCTGCCCGGTTTTATTACCATCAACAACACCTTGACTGAAGATCCGTCCGTTGTAGTCAAAGGAAACGAGCGGGTTCTGCGCGCCCGATTATCCGATGCCCGTTTTTTCTTTGAGGAGGATCAAAAGATTCGCCTTGATGAGCGGGTGCAATCACTCAAAAAAGTTGTCTACCAGCAGAAACTGGGAACTTCCTTCGAGAAAATGGAACGCTTCAAGTCACTGGCTGAAGGGCTGGCCGGACAACTCAATCCTGCCGTCAAAGCACAAGTATCAAGGGCGGCGTGGCTTTGCAAGGCCGATCTGGCTTCCGGAATGGTGGGCGAATTTCCCGAGGTACAGGGGGTCATGGGTCGTGAGTATGCTCTGCTTGAGGGCGAGTCGACTGAAGTGGCGAATGCGATCGCCGAACATTATCTGCCGATCCAGGCGGGAGGTGAACTCCCCGCATCAGACTGCGGTGCCTTTGTATCGATAGCGGACAAAATGGACACCATCTGCGGCTGTTTCGGCGTCGGACTGATTCCGACCGGCGCTGCCGACCCATATGCACTGAGGCGTGCAACCATCGGCATTATTGCCATCATACTTGACAGAGGTTACCGGCTGTCGATCTACTCATTGATCGATCAGGCTCTTGAGCTTCTGTCCGCAAAGTTGACCCTACCAAAAGAACAGGTCGCGAACGATGTACTGGAGTTTTTCCGGGCACGATTTATCAACCTGCTCGGAAGTTCGTTTGCCACTGATGCTGTTGAAGCTGCTATCGCTGCCGGATTCGATGACCTGGTCGATGTAAGGGCGCGGATTGCGGCGTTGGCTGAATTCAAAACACACCCTGACTTTGAGCCGCTGACAGTGGCTTTCAAGCGTGTCGGTAATATCATCAAGGAAGGGGTTGACGCTCCTGTCGATCCGGCACTTTTTCAGGATAGTGCCGAGGCCTGTTTATATGAAGCGATCCAGTCGGCAAAGGTCTCTGCAGATCGTTTCATCTCTTCCGGTGACTGGCTGGACGCTCTGACTGAAATAGCTTCGTTGCGTGGTCCGGTGGACGTCTTCTTCGACAAAGTCATGGTTATGGCCGAAGAGCCACAAGTACGGACAAACCGGTTGGCGCTCCTGACCATAATTGCCCGTTTATTTGGCAAGATCGCTGATTTTTCACGGATAGCCGGCTAGACATGATCGCAATCATAGACTACGGCATGGGGAACCTGCGTTCAGTACAGAAGGGATTTGAAAAAATCGGCTGCGAGGCGATTATTACCGACGATCCGCAGGTTGTACTTCAAGCCGAAAGAATTGTACTGCCCGGTGTCGGCGCCTTTCGCGACTGTATGCACAACCTGGAGCAGAGGGGGTTTGTCGAACCGATCCTGAAAGTTATTACCGAAGGAAGGCCTTTTTTAGGGATCTGCGTCGGCATGCAGCTGTTATTTACCGATAGCGTGGAGTTCGGCCTGTACTGTGGACTGAATGTTATTCCCGGTCACGTGCTTCGTTTTCCCGATCGGATGACGGTGGAAGGCGAAAAGCTGAAAGTGCCACAGATGGGTTGGAACCAGCTTTCTTTCAAACGACACCCCCCGGTCTTTGTTGGCGTTAAAAACGGCAGCAATGTGTATTTCGTTCACTCATATTATGTCAAACCGGATGACGACGGAGTTGTCGCCACAACAACTGACTACGGAATAGAATTCTGTTCGTCGGTCTGGAAGGACAATGTTGTCGCCACCCAGTTCCACCCGGAGAAATCGCAGGATATCGGCCTGCAGATACTGAAAAATTTTGCCGTAATGTAGGGGCATCCCCTTGTGGGTGCCCTGTCTAATGGGCAAGTCAAGACCTGCCCTTACAAGGATATTTATGATAGTAATTCCCGCCATAGATTTGAAAGAAGGAAAATGTGTCCGCCTGGAACAAGGGCTGATGAATAAGGATACTGTGTTCAGCGACAATCCCGGTGCACAGGCTTTGGAGTGGCAGACACAGGGAGCTGAACTGTTGCATATCGTAGACCTTGACGGTGCCTTTGCCGGCCAGCCGAAAAACAGGGGAGCTATTGAGGCAATTCTGAAGTCCATCTCCATCCCTGCCCAGCTTGGAGGCGGCATACGCGACCTTGCCACCATCGAAGCGTATCTCTCTTTAGGGCTTTCCCGCGTCATTATCGGCACCGCCGCACAGCGGAATCCTGATCTGGTACGTGAAGCCTGCTCAAAATTTCCGGGACAAATTGTTGTCGGAATTGATGCAAAAAACGGCATGGTAGCGGTTCAGGGATGGGCCGAGTTGACGGACATATCTGCCATCGATCTTGCCAGAAAGTTCGAGGGATTCGGAGTCTCGGCCATTATCTACACTGATATCGCCCGGGACGGAATGCTGCAGGGGCCGAATCTGGAAGCAACCAGGTCTCTCGCCGAAGCTGTTTCAATACCGGTGATTGCCTCAGGGGGCGTTTCAAGCCTGAAGGATATCGAAAATCTGATGGCCATTGAATCCTGCGGAATATCCGGCGTCATCACCGGCAAGGCGGTTTATACCGGGGCAATCAGGTTGGATGAAGCAATCGCTCTTACGAAGGCAGGTCGAGGGTAAGGTTAAGGCTAAGGTTGAGAATTTTTTTCTTAACCTCAACCTCAATCTGTAAATTCGGAGAATTTACATGCTAACGAAACGAATAATACCCTGCCTTGATGTAAAAGGTGGCCGCGTTGTCAAGGGAGTTCAGTTTCTGGAACTGCGCGATGCAGGCGATCCTGTGGAGATTGCGGAACTGTACGATCAGCAGGGAGCAGATGAGCTTACTTTTCTGGACATTACTGCCTCCAGCGATGATCGCGATATCATCATCGATGTCATTCAAAGAACTGCCGATCGGGTTTTTATGCCACTGACCGTTGGCGGAGGCATTCGCTCAGTTGAAGACATCCGCCGCCTGCTTAACGCCGGTGCTGACAAAACCTCTATTAATACGGCTGCGGTAGACCGGCCTGATTTCGTACGGGAAGCCGCCGAGCGTTTCGGATCGCAATGCACGGTAGTTGCCATTGATGCCCGCAGGGTTCCGAGTGAACATCGCTGGGAGGTGTATACCCACGGTGGGCGCAAACCGACCGGCCTTGATGTTGTCGAGTGGGCCGTCAGAATGGAAGCGTATGGTTCCGGCGAGATTCTCCTGACCAGCATGGACTGCGACGGTACCAAGGACGGTTATGACCTGGAATTGACCCGCGCTGTAGTAGACGCGGTTTCAATTCCGGTCATCGCATCGGGTGGCGTCGGAAATCTGGAGCATCTCTATCATGGATTTACGACCGCCGGAGCAAGTGCTTGCCTGGCAGCTTCGATCTTCCATTACCGGGAATACACCATTGGAGAGGCAAAGGAATATCTTCGCAGTAAAGGGGTTGAGGTCCGCATATGACAAACGGTGATGATATTCTCAAGGCTGTGTATCAGGTCATACTTGACCGCAAGGCTAATCCGACTGATAATTCCTATACCGCCGCACTTATGCGGGGGGGGATCGACAAAATTCTTAAAAAAATCGGTGAAGAGGCAACGGAAGTCGTTATTGCTGCCAAAGGTGGAGTACAGAACGAAATAGTATATGAAACAGCCGATCTGGTTTTTCATCTCCTTGTTCTACTTGGACACCAGAATATACCGCCTGCTGAGATTTATACTGAGTTGCGACGAAGATTTGGCACATCAGGAATTTCAGAAAAAGCTGCCCGGCCTGTTCACCTTGACCCATAACCATCAAACAGTACATTTGTTTATTGACAAAGTTGAACGATATGCTATTGTTCGTAACTCTGAATTTTTCTATCTATAATGATACTATTTATAATTTGAACTTAAACAGGACGGGGGTGATTTTACATGCCGGGAGTAAAAATTAAGGATAGCGAACCGTTTGAAATGGCACTGAAAAAGTTCAAAAAACAGTGCGAAAAAGCGGGGATCCTCTCCGAGGTCCGTAAGCGTGAACATTTCGAAAAACCAAGCATCAAACGCAAGAAGAAAGCAATTGCAGCCCGCAAGCGCGCCCTTAAAAAGCAACGTAAAATGGTCGATTAGTTCCCCGCAATCCAGGGTCAGGAACAAACTGTATGTCACTGAAAGAACAGTTAAACGATGCGATGAAAGCAGCCATGAAGGCGCGGGACAACCTGCGCCTTTCGGCTGTTCGCATGGTTCGTTCTGCGATAAAAAACCGTGAAATTGATTCCCGTACTGAGCTTGATGATCAAGCGGTGACTGAAGTCTTGACAACTATTGCCAAACAACGCCGCGAATCCATCCGGATGTATCGAGAGGGGAACCGCCCTGAACTTGCAGAAAAAGAGGAGTTGGAACTCGCTATCCTGCTCGAGTTCCTGCCGATCCAGTTGAGTCCGGAGGAGATTGACACACTTATAAGTCAAATCATTCAGGATATTGAAGCTCACGGAGCAAAAGACATGGGGCGGGTAATGAAGGCGGTCACACCTCTTACTGCAGGCAAGGCCGATGGCAAAATGGTAAGCGATGCTGTCCGGAAACTCCTTGCTTGATGGAGCTGAGAGTATGTCCAGCAATCAATTACACCGTCAAGGGGCTTTCATTGAGATGGCCCCTTCTTTGTAAACCGGTCACGACGCTACAATGAATATTATTGACATCATTATTGTAATGACACTCTGCTTTTTTGCAATTAAAGGTCTGGTTCGAGGTCTCGTCAATGAGGCATCTTCTCTTGCAGGGCTTCTGCTGGGGGGTTGGCTTGCATACCGTTTTCACCCGCTACTCGCAGTACCGATAAAAAGCGCGCTTCATCTTCCGGCACATCTTTCTTCATTTCTTGCTTTTATTATCATACTGCTGATTACTGGTATCTGTGCCCATATTATTGGCAATCTCATAACCGCCGCACTGCGTCTTGTAATGCTTGGCAGCCTGAATCGACTTGGCGGCCTGCTCATAGGTTTCGCGGAAGGGGCATTGCTGCTCTGCATGTCTTTTAGTATTGCCGCCTCCGGTTTTATGCCTGAGCAGATCCGGAGTAAAATCCGAACATCTGAGTCCGCTCATCTGCTTGCTCAGACCGGAGACCGTTTTCTCTCTGAATGGCGCGATGCCAATGGTCAGAAGAAATGATACCTGAAGAAAAGGTCCGCGAGGTTGCTGAGAGACTTTCGATTGTTGAGGTTGTTTCTGATTACGTCCCGTTACGGCGCGCCGGCGGCAACTATCTTGGTCTTTGCCCGTTTCATGCGGAGAAAACACCGTCTTTCAATGTAAATCCTGCGCGGGAGATTTTTCACTGTTTCGGATGCGGTGCCGGTGGCAATGCTTTTTCATTTGTCATGAAAATCGAAGGGGTCAGCTTTCCCGAAGCTGTTAAATTGCTTGCAAGAAAAGCCGGGATAGAAATAGAAGAGCGACAACTTACTCCTTCTGAAAAGAAAGCTCAGGATGAACATACTCAATTCCTGCGAATTAATGAGCTGACAACATCCTACTACCGCTCGATTCTTTTACAGGGGCAGGAAGGAAATCCGGCTCGACAGTACCTCTCAAACCGTTCGGTCGGTGCTGATATTTCTGAGGCTTACCGACTTGGCTTTGCCCCTGACCGACGCGATGGGCTGGTGAAACATCTTAAAAACAATGGCGCGGAACTTGATAGCGCGCTTAAGCTCGGCATAATCCGAAAGGCAGATTCAGGCTGGTACGACCTTTTTCGCAACCGCCTGATTTTTCCTATTCGTGACGCACGTGGCCAGGTGATCGCATTTGCCGGACGGGTTCTGGATGAGGCCTTGCCTAAATATATCAATTCTCCCGAATCGCCGCTCTATCACAAGAGCTCGGTACTTTTCGGTCTCGATATGGCGTTACCATCCATCAGGACAAGTAATTCAGTCATTATTGTTGAGGGTTACTTTGATCACCTTGCTTTGTACCGGGCTGGAGTACAAAATGTAGTTGCCACCTGCGGAACAGCCCTGACCGGAACTCACGCCGGGTTGATCAAGAGACATGCTGAACGGGTCTACACTCTGTTTGACAGCGATAATGCGGGGAAGAAAGCGACTATACGTTCGATGGAATTTTTTCTCGAACAACGTATTCCGGCGTATGTAATCTCATTGCCTGCCGGTGATGATCCGGATAGTTTTTTATCTAAGCATTCTACTGATTTGTTTATTGAGCAACGCAACAAAGCGCTGCCGATTTTTGATTTTTTTGTGCGGGCGTTGTTACAGGAAACTCCTCCAAGCAGTGTCAACAATAAAGTAAAAGTTATAAATGAGCTTGCGGCCAGTTTCAGAAAAATCAGTAACGGGGCGGAACGAACGCTTTACGAAAAAGAAATTTGTCGCTTAATTGATATAAGTGCTCATGAATTCCGCAAGCAGCTGGGCAGTTTACCATCCGTGAGAGTTTCTGAGTCACTTGTAAGCGCTGAAAAAAAATCTGAAAATGATCGTTATCAAGAAATGCTCTTGGCACTTATAGTCTGTTTCCCTGAGGCTCGCATAGCTATTCGAGAAGAGGGGCCCGACACTCTGTTTGAAGGAGATTACCTGCATCTTGCTGAAATTATTCTTTCAGAAACAGTAGAAATTGACTCTCCTGACTGGGGTTTTCTGTTGGGACGAATGGAAAAACAAGAGTTGAAAGACCTGCTTTCACACCTGCTGTTTTCTTCAGGCAAAATAGAAGGAATGGACTGGCGTGTTGCATTTGAAGAATGTAAACAGGGAATGGTTAAGAAACAGATCTCATTCAAAAATATCAGTCTGCGGCTCGCAGTGATAGATCCTGATACTGATGAATATGCAATGCTGCTTAGACAGGCAGACGCATTACGCACTCGGAAATCAAAACTATAATCAAAAATTACGGTCTTCTTTAGAGGTGAATACACATGGCAAAGAAAAACATTGGTAACGTTAACCAACTGATTGATATCGGCAAAGAGAAGGGGTTCCTGACCTATGACGAAGTAAACGACATACTGCCTCCTGACATCGCTACTGACCAGATTGAAGATGTTATGGGCATGTTCGGGGATCTGGACATAGAAATTGTTGATTCTGCCCAGAAAATTAAAATTCCGAAAATGAAAAGTGACCTTGACGATGATGAAGAGGCAGAAGGCGAATCGGAAGAAGTTGAATTCGAGCCCGGATCCATTGGACGTACCAGCGATCCTGTCCGTATGTATCTGAGAGAGATGGGATCCGTTTCTCTTCTTACCAGGGAAGGTGAAGTTGAAATTGCAAAAAGGATAGAAGACGGCGAACGAGATGTCGCCGGCGTAATACTCAATACTCCGATCACCGTCAAAGAAGTACTCTCGCTGGGAGAACGACTGCGTAAATTCCAGATGAATCCTTCGGAAGTCAGCAAAGAAGTCGAAGAAGAGGTTCTTGAAGATGATGAAGAAGATGTTCAGAAAACCAGAATTCTTGAGATTATTGATGCGATTATCGCTCAGGATCAGTTATTGATCGAAATTATAGAAACTGTTGCGGCAGCTAAATCGCCTGCAAAGAAAAAAGAACTGGAAAAAAAGCTGCGTGAAGGAAAAGATCGTCAGGCTGAGCTTCTCAAATCACTGAGGTTGAAGGATCGTCATACCAACAAAGTGGCCGAACGGCTTAAAGAGCTTTCCGGTAAGATTGATACACTCCAGGCGGAATTATCCGATCTTGAGAAAATTATTTCGGTTGAAAAGTTGAAAGCCCTGCTTGATAAGCTCCAGAATGAAGATGAAAAATGTACCTCAGAACTCAGCAAGCTCAAATTGGAAGAAGATGAAACCGCCAGAGTTGAGAAACGCCTTCGAACCGCTGCACGCAAAATCCAGAAAATAGAGCAGGAATCGGGATTCAAGGCGCGCGATCTCGCTGCGGCACTCAAGGCAATTGAAGAAGGGGAATGTAAAGCCCGTATTGCAAAAAGTGAGCTTATTGAAGCAAATTTACGACTCGTAGTGTCGATTGCCAAAAAATATACCAACCGCGGCCTGCAGTTTCTTGATCTTATCCAGGAAGGGAACATCGGCTTGATGAAAGCGGTCGATAAATTCGAATATCAACGCGGCTACAAATTTTCTACCTATGCCACCTGGTGGATCCGACAGGCAATAACCCGTGCCATTGCAGACCAGGCACGCACGATCCGTATTCCGGTCCATATGATTGAAACAATTAATAAATTGATACGCACCAGCCGCCAATTGGTACAGGAAAACGGTCGGGAGCCATCCCCGGAAGAAATTGCCGAACGTATGCAGCTGCCGCTCGACAAAGTTCGCAAGGTACTGAAAATTGCCAAGGAACCTATTTCGCTTGAAACTCCAATCGGCGAAGAAGAAGATTCTCACCTTGGAGATTTCATCGAAGATAAAGGGGTAATTTCCCCAATTGAAGCGGTCATCAAAAATAATCTTTCAGAAAGTACAGCCAAGGTGTTGGCGACATTGACCCCCCGAGAAGAAAAAGTTCTTAGAATGAGGTTTGGAATCGGCGAAAAAAGTGACCATACGCTTGAAGAGGTTGGTCAGGATTTTGAGGTCACACGTGAACGTATCCGTCAGATTGAAGCAAAGGCCTTGCGCAAATTACGCCACCCGAGCCGCAGTAAGAAACTAAAGAGCTTTGTTGACTGATTCTATGAATTACTTTTCCAAAAACATAACCTGTCTCGTACTGACTCTTTTTTTCTGTCTGATTGCCTTATCACCAGGAAACTGCGCTGAAATTGAGGACGCAACTGTTTTTGTGGATGCTTTCAACGCCTACCAGCAGAAAGACTACCTGTTGGTTCTGGAAAAATGTGATCAGTTAAACCAGGCGTTTCCAGACTCCCCCCTCAGGGACATCACACTCCTTCTTATTGCTCGTGCCAGTCTCAAGTCCGGAGACAATGAACGTGCAGCCAAAACTGCAGTTCTGTTTTCTTCGGAATTTCCGGACAGTAGTTTAAAGACAACCATTGAAGATGAATTGTTGACGCTGGTACGTAAACATCAAAAAGGGGATACTCTTGCTTTTGACAAAAGGCTGCTGAGTGCAGCACAAAAAGTTAAATACGACAGGATTGCCCGAATACAGGCAGCAGAATTAAAGCTGGAGATGGAACGTGCGGCAAAAGCAAAAGCTGAACAGGAACGCCTGGCCAGTATCAAGCGGGAAGAAGAACGTCGGGAGAAGGAACGTGTTCTGGCAGAAAAACGTGCCAAAGCAAGCATTAACGCTTCTATCTCATTTCCTGAAGCGGTTGAGCCGTTCGCCGCAGGATCCAATGGCACTCTGCCGTTTACATTTTCAAACAGAGGAAAAGAAAGCGAAGATTTTTTACTGGCCGTTGCAACTGCTAAAGAATACGATGCAACTCTCTCCTATGCGGGTAAACCAGTCGAAGTAGACACCAGACTAAAAATTGCCCCGGGTGAGACAATCAAAGGAACCATTGCATTCAAGATGCCCACTGATATGGTTGATGGTCATCGAGCAGCCATGACGGTCAAAGCCGTATCTGCCAAATTTGGAGATGTAGCTTTCCAGAATGAAACCCTGGTCATAAGTTCTGCTCCACTCGTCCGCACCGTTGCTAAACTAACTAAACCATCAGTTTTCCCAGGCGAAAATCTTGGTTATCGGGTTACTGTTCTAAATGCAGGTTCATTACCAGCCCGAGATTTGTACGTACGCCTCCAACTGCCGACCTCTGTTGAATTTCAATCTGCCCCTGATGTTTCTTTCAAGCGGGAACCTGATGGCATTCTTGTCTTCAAGTTAGATAAAATTGACTCGGGCAGACTTGTGGAAATAAATCTGGATGTTAAAATCCGCGACAACAGCGTTGTTGGCCAGGAAATACGAGGACAGGTGACGGTAATCAACAACAGCCTTCAAAGGAAAGATATTTTCACTTCAAAGACTTCAATAGTACGGACAAAATAATAATCATTACAAAAAATACTCCACAAAAACAAATAACTCTGCAGTTTTTATCTCTCTAGAGCAGCACCATATTGTCCCGGTGAACCAGTACATCGCCATAGTGATATCCGAGAATTTTCTCGATTTCCGAACTCTTGCAGCCAATCAGTCGGGTTGATTCACCGCTTGAATAATCAGACAATCCCCGCGCAAACTCAACGCTATCTGGTCCACACAACCTGATACACGCTCCCCGTTCGAAGCGCCCATCCACCTGAATAACGCCGGAAGGGAGCAGGCTTTTGCCTTTCTTCAACAGCGCATTACGCGCACCGTCATCCACCATTATTCTGCCAGTTGGCCTCAGTGTATAGGCGATCCAATGTTTGCGGCGATTCAATCCTGAACCGGATGGGAGAAAAAGAGTTCCGACCTCTTCCCCCATAAGAGCCGCCACAATAATTCCGCTGCGCTTTCCTGACACCATTATGGTCGCAACGCCGTTTTTTCCGGCTTTTTTGGCAGCAGCCACTTTGGTCGCCATTCCTCCGGTACCGACTGTTGAACCGGATCCTCCGGCAGCACGCTCGACTTCGCGGGTGATTCCCTTCACGCACGAAATCAGTACTGCGTCCGGATTAGTATTCGGATCTGCACTGTAGAACCCTTCGATATCAGTGAGAATCAGCAGCAGATGAGCTTCCGCCACGTTAGTCACCAGAGCCGACAGATTATCATTGTCACCGAACTTGATTTCGTCAACCACAACGGTATCATTCTCATTTATTATCGGAATGATGCCAAATCCCAGCAGCGCATCAAGGGTCGCCCGCGCATTGAGAAAACGTTGGCGACTGCCAAGGTCTTCACTGGTAAGAAGCACCTGTGCAACCTTGAGATCATGCGGAGCCAGAGACTTTTCATATGCCTGCATCAGGCGGGTCTGCCCGACTGCCGCTGCAGCTTGTTTGTGAGGAATTGTCCGCGGCTTGTCTGTCAATCCAAGTTCGCATCTTCCCGCAGCTATCGCACCGGAAGAGACGACGACAACCTCCAATCCATGACGCCGCAACTCTGCAATCTCGTCACAAATCCTTCCGATAATGGTCATATCCAGGGCACCACTTACATCGGTCAGTACTCTGCTGCCAATCTTTAATACAACCCGCCTCACTGATTTGAGCAGTTCCTTTCGCATCACCATACCTCTTCCGGTTTTCCCCACAAACGCCGCGCAATCTCATCCAGCAATTGATCAACCCCCTCGCCGGTAGCTGAGGAGATTGGAAAAACCGTGACTCCTGTGCCTTCAAACCAGGCCTTTATAGCGGGGAGTTCCTCTTTTGTCTGCGGCAGATCGATCTTGGTAATTACGACTATTTGATTCTTTACTGCCAGTTCCGGGCTGAAAAGCGCTAACTCATGATTTATCGACTCGTATTCAGCACGCGGATCACGATCCGGCATCCAGGAGATATCAACCAGATGCAACAGAATACCGGATCGCTCCAAATGTTTAAGAAAACGATGCCCCAGACCGGCTCCGTCATGGGCTCCTTCGATAATTCCGGGAATATCGGCCATGACAAACGATCGATAATCCTTATACGGTACAACCCCGAGGGAGGGGACCATAGTGGTAAAGGGATAATCGGCAATTTTTGGACGAGCGGCGGAAACCTTGCTGATGAGTGATGACTTTCCGGCATTTGGTAATCCAAGAAGTCCGACATCGGCCATAAGCTTCAACTCTAACCGGAGTTTGCACTCTTGATTATCTTCTCCCGGCTGAGCAAATTTCGGCGCTTTGTTAGTAGCCGACGCAAAACGGGCATTCCCCTGCCCTCCCCTGCCTCCCCGCAATAAAACAACTTTCTGACCATTCTCGGTCAGGTCTGCCAGAATATCGTCAGTTTCAGCATCTTTGACAACCGTTCCGACCGGCACTTTAATCAGCAGATCTTTACCGCCCGCACCATGACGGTTTTTACCCATGCCGTTATGCCCGTTTTCGGCTTTCTGATGGGGCCTGTGACGTAACTCCAGCAATGTGGAAAGTCCTGCCATCGCTTCAAAGATAACATCTCCGCCTTTTCCGCCGTCACCACCACTCGGACCGCCGAATTCAATGAACTTTTCGTGCCGGAAAGCGACACAGCCGGCACCACCATGTCCCGAAGAGGTAAATAGCGTTACTTCATCAATAAATTTCATCAAACTACTCCCCATCCAGCCAGGCTTGAATCACCTGTAAGCGAGCGTTCCAGGCATCTGTCAGCCGCTCGTTAAGAAAAATCGTAAATAGACTGTCAAACAGCTGTAGTCCCTGATCCATCAGGAACATTCTTTCATAAAAAACCGCTTCGCGCTCGCTCATCTGATCGACGGTAGCATCCTTTTCAACGCGTACCTGGGGACACTTGAAAGAGGCAAATCCGAACGTATCACCTTTAAGAGTCAACTTCCAGAGGTTATCATCCTTTTCCATACAAATTGTCGCGCTGGTGATTCGTTTACCGCCCTTGAGTGCTGATATGGCTTCCAGATAACTATCCTGAGACCCGGAAACGGTAACCTTCTGAATTCCTCCCTCTTCGCCTCCCCCTTGAAACTGGATGCGATCGTCGATCCATGCGGAGAACGTTTCACCTTTTGTAAGGTTGCCGAGACAACAGACAGAGAAATCACCTTCCCCGCTTACCCCTCGCTGCAGCAGCCATAACAGAAATTCCCATCCGAGCCATTGATTATCGCGAATCAATGCGACAACGGCGTCAGAACCAGCCTGATTTGCAGCATGTAAAGAGTCAAGCATCTGACCGGTTAACAATTTCTGTGCTCTCGCAAAAGGGTGAATAATTACAGGACTGAATCCTTCAAACGACTTACGGAAGATATCTTCAAAACGCTCAATCACTTTGGTCCCGAGACTGTAGAGTGTCAGCGTACCGCTTTTAAGATCCCATACGACATCGACTGTTAAAGGGACCGGAAGACATTTTGTCATCAGTTGCAACTGCACCAGTTCTTTAATCTCGTCTCGCTTATGTTTGGGGGTTCTCCGCAGATTCGGATTTTGAGCCAGAAAAACCGCTTCTTGACGACCTGTATGTGATTTCAGAATTGCCGCGGGGATTTTACGTTGATCTCTGCGCAGAGTAAAAACGATAAAATTATCGCGCCAGAAATAAGATGGCACATCAAAAGTTGAATCATCAGGCTTGTCCACTAATGTCCATCCCTCAGCAGATTCTTCAGTGGAATTTTCTATTGTTTGAAACCCACGATCAGAGAGTTTCTTTGAAAACCATTGGAATTGGTCCACTCCGGGCATATCTCCGGTTACGGTGAACTGTGTAATACTAACTGTGTTGGCATATACGCCCATAATTTATTTCCTTTCGGTTATTTGCTCAAGATTCGAACATATTCTTCCGGCGATACAGAGCTTACCCAATGACCACTCAACTTACCAATTATTGTTCCTCCTAAAAACAATAGCAATACCAGTACAGCAAAAACAAGGCCGGGCACAGCAACGCGTTTGATAAAATGCATGGAAAGCGCTTCATTGAAACGGCAATTGCTGACACATCGCCAGCAGGCAATACATTCGGGGGAAACAACGCTTGTTTTGTGCATGACATCGACATAAGTCGGGCAGACCTGATTGCACACCCCGCATGAGACACAGCGATCAATGTTTCTGGATACACGCAACGGCGACAATGTGGCTATCAGACCCAATAGCGCCCCGTACGGGCAGAGATAGCGACAAAAGGGATTTCGTAACACAAATGATGCTGCAACAAGCACTGCAATAATTCCCAGTGCCAAGGGGGAAATATGCTGAAAAAAGTTTAAAAGACGCATATCTGCGATCTTATGATAATCTGAGTAGATAAAATTGCGCAGTGCATCCGGTGACATTGCAATGGCGATACCATAGACAAAAAGTGCCATGAGCAGGTATTTGAGGCTTCGTAATGCGCAATCAAGCCATACCGGCAGCCGGTAGTTACTACGCAACAGACGGAACCCTCCTTTCCAGGACCACTCTGAAATAGCCGCAATAGGACATATCCATGAACAGAATGATCGTCTCAGAAGAAGTGAAACCAGTATTACCGTTACAAAGATTGTAACTGCTGCCGGGTGTATGGAGTTAATTTCTCCCGTCTTTGCCCAGAAAACAGTTCCGAGAAAACCAGATATAGGGAGAAATCCTTCAATCCCGTCCGGGCGTACAACCGACGATCCTGCCAGACCGGAATTTACCGTCTGGACAAACCTGTAGAAACAGAATCCAAGCCAGATCATAAAGAAAAGAAAGGATGACTGCATAAGTATTCGTAGCGGCTGCATATAACGAGCTGTCAAAGTAGACCCTAAAACAGTCAAGGACGGGATCGCATAAGCGCGACACCGCCCTTGACTGTTCCTGTATGTAAAACAAGCAATCAATCCAGAAATTAAGCCCTTCTATCCCTCTTTCAGAATATAACCCTGGCCTCGAACGGTATGAATGAGTTTTGTCGGAAATTTGCCATCAACTTTTTTCCTGAGATAGTTGATATATACATCAATGATATTTGTAAATGTTTCAAAAGGATACTCCCAGCAGTTGTCGGCAATATTTGCACGGGAAAGAACGTTTCCTGCATTCCGCACCATATATGCCAAAAGATTATACTCTTTCGCGGTAAGAACAATCTCGGTTTGACCTCTCCAGACTTTATGATTAACAGGATCCAGTCTCAGGTCAGCGAAACGGATTTCAGCTCCACGGTCCTGCTCACTACGTCTGATAAGGGCCTTTACCCTGGCTTGAAATTCTGCAAATGCGAACGGCTTAGCCAGATAATCATCCGCACCGGCATCGAGACCGGACACAACATCCGCAGTTTCAGTTTTCGCAGTCAACATAAGGACAGGCACTTGACTGCCTGATTCGCGTATTTCACGTAATACCGACAAACCATCCTTTTTTGGAAGCATGCAATCAAGAACGATAAGAGCAAATTCGCCACTAACAGCACGCTTTAAGCCATCAGCACCGTCGAAGCTAAGCGTAACCTGATAGCCGTCATCTTCAAGTCCTCTTTTTATAAAGCTGGCAACTTTTTTTTCATCTTCTACAATAAGAACTTTCATCTCAATCTCCTTTTTAAATGGTTTTGACAGAATTGTTAATATTCAGTGCCGATTTTCATATCCATGCGTCTCATAATTTCAGACGCCGCTTCCTCTACAGATTTGTTAGTTATATTAAGGATAAACCATTCCGAGTGTTTTCTGTATAACTGCCGGCACGCAGACATTTCATCTTCAACCTGCTGGAAGTCATTATAACTACCACGTGGACTTTGTCGCATATTAATTAAGCGGGACGTACGGATCTCAACAAGACGTTTAGGATCAATCAAGAGGCCGACTATCTTTGTCTGATCTATTTCGAACAATTCTTCAGGCAAAGCTATACCAAAAACAATTGGCACGTTCGCAACCTTGTATCCCTTATGGGCAAGATACATGGAAAGAGGCGTTTTAGAGGTCCGTGAAACTCCTATAAGAACAAGATCAGCCTTATGAAGATATCTGGTTTCCTGACCATCATCATGTTTAACAGTAAAATTAACAGCTTCAACACGACGATAGTATTCCGTATCAATACGCTGAAGCAAGCCGGGCATTTCTCGCGAAGGAGCACCAAGATATCGTGAGAGGCTGTAGATCAGCGGACTCAGCAAGTCGACAGTTATAAGGCCGCATTCCTCCGCAACACGCTCCACCGCTTCTGACAATAGCGGATTAACAAGAGTATAAACGACCAGACCAGGAGTTAAAACTGCAATTGACAACGCCTGCTGAACATCAGCCTGAGAGCACACCTTAAAAAGCCGATGAACACGCACATCATCATCATAGAATTGCGATAAAGCCGCGCGTATTACGCGTTCAGCCGTTTCTCCTGTCGAGTCTGAAAGTACATATATTGTTTTCATGTAATAACAATTACGCCATTCTGTTAATGAAAAGCTATGCTTATTTTTCTAATGAGAATGTACGACCTCGTGAATTAAATGTCAAGTTTATTTTGTATTTACTAATACACATGCACCGTAATTATTGCCTATATAGATATTGACCAAACCGTATTTATGGATATACTGTAATTATCTTATTAAATGGAGGGTTACATGGGAAGAGAGTATTCGCTTCAAGAAGCTATCAGTCTGGCAATAAAAGCAGAAAAGGATAGCATGGATTTTTACCGTAGGGCCGCATCGGTTGCAAAGAATGAAAGAGCAAAGAAAGTACTCGATCTTCTCGCCAATGAAGAAGTCGGTCATCTGAAAGCTTTTTTTATTCACTATAAAGGCTCAGAGTTTGGAGACTTGACTTCGTATCTGAATTCTCCGGTAGATACCAAAAACCCGACATATATGAAACTTGAAAAAGCAATTACTGATGATATGTTAGAACAAAAAGCCTTAGAACTTGCTTTGATTGAGGAAAAAGAGTGTATCGGTCAATATACCCAGTTGGCTCAGGGGGTTGTGGATCCTGCCGTGCGCGCTGTTTTTGAACGCGTTGTTAAAGAGACACAAGGCCACTACGCTTTAATCGAATCTGAGTATGCCCATATCATGGGAATGGTACATGAATCAGATCAGGATATATTTGTAAGAGAATAATCTTCGCAAATGATTCTATAAGCAAATGTTTTTTACGTAAAAACGCCCCGCATCTCTTTATGAGTTACGGGGCGTTTTATTTTATTCCCGGCGGCGACCTACTTTCCCACACAGCTACCCGTGCAGTATCATCGGCCCTGAGG
>VFJW01000098.1 GCA_009885845.1 Geobacter sp. | reverse complement strand
CCTCAGGGCCGATGATACTGCACGGGTAGCTGTGTGGGAAAGTAGGTCGCCGCCGGGAATAAAATAAAACGCCCCGTAACTCATAAAGAGATGCGGGGCGTTTTTACGTTGGAAATGCCAACAATAAAGCCGTTTTTAATTGTCAGCACTATCTGCTTCTGATACCGTTCACTTCATTACCGTTGTGAACTATAGAGAGAACCTATGACCGATTCCTGGCTTGAAATTGCATGTGATGTCCCTGAGGAACATTCGGAAGTGGTTGCAGATTTTCTGACACAGTTGACTGGATCTGGAGTCTGCGTTGACAACCTCTCTGTTGATGCCTTTTCCATAAGTGAAATTCCGGATTCTGTTCGAGTTGTCATTAAAGCCTATCTACCGGGTGACCAAGAGTCAAGCCAACAGATGCGTGAACTTGAAACCTTTATTGCGCAGTTGAGTCATCGGTATCCAACGGAAAGTTTTCCTCTACCGACGATCAGCGCTGTAAATTCCGAAGACTGGAGCAATAGCTGGAAGGTACATTTTAAGCCGTTGCGGGTGGGTAAACATCTTCTGATAGTTCCAACCTGGGAGGATGCTGTAGAACAGCCTGGCGATCTTGTTATTCGCATTGATCCTGGTATGGCGTTTGGCACTGGTGGGCATGAAACCACACGGCTGTGTCTGGAATTGCTGGAGTCCGTCATGGATACCAGTCCGCTGCTGACTATCCCGTCACTATTGGATCTTGGTACCGGTTCCGGCATTCTTGCCATGGCGGCAAATCTGCTGGGTGCAGGGAGAATTCTTGCGCTTGATATTGATCCGGATGCCGTCATAGTCGCTCGTGATAATCTGCGACTGAACAATATGTACGACAGCATTGAATGCGGAACCGATCCGCTTGAATCACTCACAGAAAACTTTGATATCATACTGGCAAATATTCTTGCTGAAGAGCTGGTACGTCTCGCGCCCTTTCTGGCCGAGCGATTGCTACCCGGTGGCTCATTAATTCTCTCAGGGATACTTTCGGAAAAGGAACCGTTGGTCCGGAAGGGGTTTGCTTCGCAACCGCTTGCATACATTCAGACCGCTTGTGCTGGTGAGTGGGATGCCATGCTGTATGAAAAAAAAACTGATTCATGAGTGCCCGCCGTTTCATGATACATTCGCGGACAGTCTGTGATGGTTCCGCGTCTTTTGATGGTGAAATTTACAAACACATGATCCGTGTTCTTCGTCTTGGCACTGGTGATGCCGTACAACTGGCTGACGAAAACGGTATTGAGTACAGTGGGGAAATTTCTGAAGTTACCAAAGTCGGGGTCACAGTAAAAATCACCTCTTCCAGACTTGCAGCAAAAAAAGTTTCAAATGGCCCTCGAATTACCATATGCCAGGCGCTTCCAAAGGGGGACAAAATTGATTTGATATTGCAGAAAGGAACTGAGCTTGGAGCCCATGATTTCTTGCTGTTTGAGGGATGTCGTTCAATTGTTAAGCTGCGGGATGATCAGCAAGCCAGCAAGCTGGAACGCTGGAAGCGGATAACGGCAGAGGCAGCCCGGCAGTGCGGACGACCGGATATTCCCGAAGTAGTTTGGAGAAAAGGGGCCATTGAGGCTGCATGCGAAGCAGGCCATAAGTTTCGTCTTATCCTTTGGGAGGGAGAGAAAGAGTATTTTCTAAAAGATGTTCTTCCCGATGGAGAAATACTTTCGTCTGTGATTGTAGCAATTGGGCCGGAAGGAGGTTTTGAGCCTCAGGAGTTGCGCCATTTTATACAGCATGGGTTTTTGCCCGTTTCTCTTGGGTCCAGGATACTGAGGACAGAAACGGCAAGTATTGCTATTCTATCAATTATACAGTATATGTCTGGAGAGATGTGATTGAATGAAGTCAAGGAGCCGCAAATGAAATGTCCAAAGTGCGGATTTAATAGTTTTGAATATTATGACAGATGTAAAAAATGTTCCAACGATCTGATCAGTTACAAACAAACAAATTCTATTACTCCACTGGTTCTCCCGCATGAAGTAAAGGAACGTTTAGCCGCTGAATTCCAGTCGACTGAAAGCGTGACCAATCAGATGAGTGAAACAATAGAAACACATGACGATATATTCTCTTTTGATCTGCCTGATGATGCAGTTCCTGCGCCCAGCTTTGGCAATAATGACCCGTTTAACTTTGACGAGCATTCTTCCGAAGTAAGTCAATCAAAAAGAATGAAGTCAGATGATGTGTTTTCCGACCTTCTGGAGTCGACATCACAGGCAGAAGAATCTCCTTTTGAACAATCACTTGTAGAATCTTCTTCCTCCACTGCAACAGGAGCAATAGCAGAAAATATTTCGTCATCACCGGGCGAATTCAATCTTGAAAGTTTCTCCTGGGAAGACACGTCAGCTGCACCATCCGCGGCCGACAGTGATAATGCTCCGGATGATTTTGACTCGCTTTTTGGTGATGTGAAGGAAAGCACTTCAAAATAGATTCCACAGTTACGTATCTCTTACGTAGTCATATATGTACGTTTGCAAATATATTGTTTGCTAAAACAGATAGTTGAATTGAATTTTCTTACTACAAGAGCGGGTCTCCTCGCTCTTTTTTCGTACGTACCGGAGCTGTTATGTCTCAGCGTATAAGTATTCTGCCGGAATCGCTTACCAACAAAATAGCTGCCGGTGAAGTTGTCGAGCGACCGGCCTCAGTCATAAAAGAGCTGATCGAAAACGCACTTGATGCTGGAACTACGGATATCTCTGTAGAAATCAGCGCAGGAGGTAGACGGAGGATACGTGTTACAGATAACGGACATGGAATGTCACGGGAGGATGCTCTCCTTTCTCTGGAAAGGCACGCGACCAGCAAAATCAGGATAGACAGTGATCTGGACAGAATTCAGACTCTTGGTTTTAGAGGAGAAGCGATCCCTTCGATAGCTTCGGTGTCCCGATTTTCACTTGCAACACGTGAAGCGGGTAGTCCGGAAGGGACCGAGATCATCGTGGAAGGTGGTCGAGTGCGCAACGTCACAGCCTGCGGGATGGCTCCCGGCACGGTAATATCTGTCGAACATATTTTTTATAATCTCCCTGCACGCCTCAAATTCATGAAGAGCGCCGAAACCGAAACCGCTCATGCTGCTGATGTTCTCGCGCGAATGGCAGTATCCCGACCGGATGTTGCCTTTACCTGTACCAGCGATGAACGTGAATTACTAAAGCTGCAGCGCAGCGACCTGCAACGCCGACTTGCCCAGGTTGTCGGCAGAGAGAGTTCACGTCATCTGTACTCCGTAAAAAGTGGAGATGACACTGCTGTAATTAGCGGATTTATCTCAAGCCCGGCGCTGGTACGCTCCGGAACACAGACAATCTATACCTATATTAACGGACGTTTTATCCGCGACAAAGTTGTACAGCACGCTGTCATGCAGGCTTATCGGGGAGTCATAGACCGTGGTCGCTATCCGGTTGTGGCTATTTTTATCGAACTACCGCCGGGAGAAGTGGACGTAAATGTCCATCCAACCAAACACGAAGTACGTTTCAGACGTCAATCTATTGTCCATGATGCTATCCGGAATTCAATAGAAGAGGTGTTGCGAAACTCACCGTGGTTAGTGCAGCCGGGTGTTGCGTCTCTGGCCTTGAGTGGAGCGACCGGACAGGCTTATAGAGAGAGAATTGCTACGGCAGCCCAAACTGCATTGACACTGCCGCCTCGACAGATATACCAACCTCAGTCAACACTGCAAAGAGCAGGGCCAATCGTCTCACCACATTTGCAACAAGAGGAGACTGCAACTGTCAGTGAATCGGACGTTACCTTTCAAACTGAACCGGCCCCAGGCAATTCTGACGGCTATTTTTCAGCTCTTTTGATAATTGGCCAATTTCACAGCGAATATATTCTGTGCCAGGCTGCCTCTGAGTTAGTGATTATCGACCAGCATGCTGCCAGCGAACGAGTAGCGTATCAGTTACTCAAGCAGCAGTGTCAGACTGGAGGGATTGAGTCACAGGGTCTGCTGTTCCCGGAAACAGTTGAACTCTCTTTCAGCGAAGTTGAGTTGGCAAAAAAATTCAGCATGGATCTGGCAGGAATCGGTTTTGAGTTTGAGCCTTTTGGCGGTACGACGATTTTGCTTTCAGCTGTACCTCGCCTGGTTGCCCAAAAGAATTCAATCTCTCTCTTCAGAGATATACTTGCGGATCTTGAGCGGTTCGGCACGAGCGCCGCCTACTGCGATGTACTGGAAAGTCTGCTTTCACGAATCGCATGCCACTCGGTGATACGTGGCACCCATCCTCTCGAAAACAGCCAGATAAAAGAATTGCTTTATCGCATGGATCAGACGGACTTTGTCGCCAGTTGCCCTCATGGAAGGCCGGTATCGCATGTGATAACTCTGGCGGAGCTGCAGAAGATTTTTAAACGGACATGAATCCTGTTCTCTCCAAAGTTCTCATTATCTGTGGCCCGACCGCCTCAGGAAAAAGTGACCTGGCCCTCCGGCTTGCCCTTGAACTGAATGCCGAGATCGTTAATGCTGATTCAATGCAGGTATACCGCAGGCTGGATATAGGTACCGCAAAACCTTCTCCTGATCAGCAGGCTGATATTCGCCATCACCTGATCGACGTGATCGATCCTGATCAGCAATTCACCGCCGCAGATTTTGTCATGGCCGCTGATGCCGCTATTCGGGATATCATTGGTCGTGACAAACGGGTTATCGTGGTCGGCGGCACCGGCCTCTACATCCGGGCTCTGGTAAACGGTCTGATTGACTCTCCCGGCGGGACCACTGATCTTCGCCAAATTTTTCAGGAAGAGGCACTGAGAGTCGGCAATGCGAGCATGCTGGAGAGACTCCGTGAAGTCGATCCCGAGCTTGCAGCCGGGCTGCATCCGAACAACCTGGTGCGAATCATTCGTGGTCTGGAAGTGCATCGATTGACAGGTATTCCGCTCTCGCGCTACCACAAGGAACATGCGTTTGCTTCCCGACGTTACGACACGCTCCAAATTGGCATCTCAGTAGAGCGCGCAGTGTTGTACAAACGAATAGATCAGCGGGTAGAGCAGATGCTGGCCGCAGGGCTCCTGAACGAAGTGAACGGCCTTTTGGCTTCCGGATTCAGCCGGGATATCAAGTCGATGCGCTCGATTGGTTATAAGGAGACTGCCGCACATCTCTGCGAAGAACTTTCTGCAGAAGAAGCCATCCGCTTGATAAAACGCGATACCCGACACTATGCCAAACGTCAGTTGACCTGGTTTAAAGCCGATCCAGACATATTGTGGTTTGAATACCCCGAGAAGTTTGATAGTATACTTACCCATGCAGTTGATTTTTTTGAACGTCGGGAGGCGTAATATACATGTCCAAGGCACCCTTCAATATTCAGGATCAGTACCTTAATCAGGCTCGCAAGGAGCGTGTGCGGCTTGCCGTTGTCATGATGTCGGGTGGTAAGCTGGAAGGATTCATAAAATCATTCGACAATTTCTCGGTTTTGCTTGATTCCGGCGGAGATATGCTGATTTATAAACATGCTATAGCTACTATCACTGCTGCAGATGGTAGTTTCCGGCTTCACCAGTAACCAATCAGAAGGCTTGTCTGGCCATGAAATCCGGAGAGGGCTTCTCAAATAAACCCATGTCGAAAAATACCAAGATACTTCTGGGCAGTGCGTTTCTGCTGATAATTAGTGCCACCGCCGTACTCTATTATTCTTCAGCAGTGTTTTTGCAGCTGTTTGTAGCTTTTGCGCTTGCCTACATACTTAATCCTGCTGTTGTGCTACTTGAACGCAAGGGAATAAAACGCCTGCACGGCATTGTGATCGTGTTCATAATGGCGGTACTGGTGTGCGGTGGTTTTGCGGTTTTTTTCGTTGTTTCCATAGCAGGTGAATTTTCAAACATGCAACTCAATCTGCCCGCGTATGCCCAGCAGCTGTATGAGATTACCCCTGTTTCTATTAAATCGTATCTCGGCGTTGAGACATTCGATAAAGTTGTCTTGAGACTGAACGAACTGATGCAGCAGGCGCGCAATACCGCTCCCGACCTGCTCAAACCGTTGTTTGCGCTACTGCAGAAGGCGCTTACTTCTACTGTTGAGGTACTCCTTGCCCTGTTGGGATACCTGATCATACCGGTCTACCTGTTCTATCTTCTTGCTGATATGCCGCGGTTTGCTTCATTTATAGAATCGTTTGTTCCTGAGAGATTCCGTCCGGCGTACGCCGCAAAACTGGCAGAAGTTGATGCTGTGCTGTCCGGATTTGTCCGGGGTCAACTTTCTGTATGCGCAATTCTGGCACTCCTTTATAGCGCCGGTCTGTATGCTATCGGCATAGATCTGGCGATCGCCATCGGTACACTTGCCGGTGTCACCTTCATCATTCCCTATGTCGGCACGATCATCGGTATCTGTCTTTCCGTTATCATGGCTCTGCTCAAGTTTAATGATTTTCTGCACCCCCTGCTCTGTCTGGGGTGGTTCGGGTTTATTCAGCTGCTTGAAGGAACCATCATCACTCCGAAAATTGTCGGTGATACCGTCGGCCTGCATCCATTGATTGCTATTGTTGCCCTGCTAATCGGCGGCCAGCTCTTCGGGATCATCGGCATGCTTCTCGCGGTTCCGGTTACCGCAGTACTGCAGGTATTCCTCCGTTCCCTGGCCATAAGCTATCGAGAGTCCGAATTCTACCGGGAGGAGTGATGTCAGGACTGATTATTGACTCAGTCGCTACCGGGTCGATTGCCGACCAGTTGGAGGTGGCTGCTGGCGACCGTCTGTTGGCGGTAAATGGTCAGCTGTTACGCGATCTAATCGATTACAGCTTCAACACCTCTTCTGACGAAGAATTGCTGCTTGAAATAGAAAAGCCGGATGGTGAACTATGGGAACTGGAGGTTGAGCGTTCTGCGGGAGAATCACTCGGCCTGACTTTTGCTGCACCGGCGCCTGCCCGTTGCGCCAATAACTGCCTTTTCTGCTTTGTTCACCAGCTTCCCAAAGGACTCCGCAAGCCGCTGTACATAAAAGATGAAGATTACCGGCTCTCTTTTTTAAACGGCAACTACGTTACGCTGACCAACCTGAAAACCCCGGCTCTGAACAGAATCATTGAACAGCACCTTTCTCCCTTGTATGTCTCAGTGCACGCTACCAACCCTGTATTGCGGGAACGCCTGCTTGGGAAATCCGGCATCCCGCCCATCCTGGAACAGTTGCAGAAACTGGCCGTCGCCCGGATTGTCATGCATACACAGGTTGTACTCTGCCCCGGACTTAATGACGGAGATGAACTGCAACGCACTGTTTCCGACCTGGCTGCTCTCCACCCTTTCGTACAATCAATTGCGGTGGTGCCGCTTGGAATCACCGATCATCGTCAGAATTTGCCGCAGTTAACCCCTGTGAATGGCGAGTATGCCAGGGAAATGATTTTGAAATGGCAGCCGCAAGCAGAAATATTGCGAAAAAAACTGCGGCAGCCGTTCCTGTTTCTGGCGGACGAATTTTATCTTAAGGCAGGCCTGCCCTTTCCTCCGATTAAAGAATACGGCAATTTTCCGCAGATTGAAAACGGTGTCGGCATGGTACCGATTTTTATAAAGGAAGCCGGTAGTCTCCTGCGGCGGGCCAGACCGTTGGGCTCGTTTCGGGCCACGGTGGTCACCGGCTTCTCGTCGTTCGGATTTGTGAATAATTTTCTGAGGAGCCTGAGTGAGAAGAGCGGTGCCGATATCGTGCCGTTGGCGGTGGAAAACAGACTCTTCGGACAGAGTATAACGGTGAGCGGGCTGGTCGTCGGTAATGATATCTTGGCCGCGCTGGCCGGCCATGCTATCGGTTCGTGCCTGCTTGTCCCGGATGTGATGCTGAAAGAAGGAGAGGGAGTATTTCTTGATGATGTTACGCTTGAGGAGTTGCAGCAGAGAATCGGTTGCCCGGTGGTCGTGTTTGATTCTACACCGGGGGGTATATACGCTGCGCTCCGGTCTGTTTCAAGGCCCCGGTATTCATAATCTACTGGATGTAAAAAAAGAGGGGGCTCCTTTCGGTTCCCCCTCGCATTTATCTTCTTACCGACATCCGTCGTTGCATCCGGCCACCCATAGATGCCATTTGGTGTTTTTGAAGAGCGCCGAGGCTTTCCAGATGGAACTGAAACCATAAATCGCCATACGCCCGCATATTCATTTTCTTGCCTTTTTCCAGGCATTCAAGATTATCTTTCAGTTTTTCGTCACCCGGGATTTTTTTCAAACCTTTGCCAAGGATCTCTTTTGCCCGTGCAGATTCTCCGCTCTCGTTCATGCAATAGGCATACAAGCTCCAGAGCATTCCCTCCTTGCCGTTCCACTGCACTGCTTTATCAAACGTGCTGATCATCTTGTCCTTCTTCTGGCGTTTCATGTAGGACACCGCCAACATGGCTGTGGCAGCCCAGTTTTTGAAAAATGATTTTTCAAGATAGGGAAAAGCATTGGAAAAATCGCGTTTCATGTAGTAGATCATGCCGATCTGCGAATTTAGCTGCCCGCCTACAAAAAACTGCCATTTGCCGTACTGCAGGGCATCCTTCAGTTCGCGGACAGCCTTCTCGAAGCGCGGCGGTTGGGCCTGTAAATCCTTGCCGGCAGTCTCGAGGGCGAGCATGACCTTCTTCATCGTAATGCGCGAAAGCAGAACTAATGTAATAGCAAGGGCAATCAGGCCGATCATCAATGAAACCCACCAGGACAGATCGAATACAAAAAACAGTATCAACTCGACCACTGCAGCAACTGCTGCGGAAATATACGTATTATACATCAGGTGTTCCTTTCAATTTTTGGTCGTGGAGTATGCAGGATTCAGCTCTTTGCTGTCGCAGTCATCGCACCGTTCTTCTCGGTGAATTTTGCGATAATGATTCGTCGTCCCGGCTTGAGGGCAACTTTTGATTTCAGATTATTCCAGGTGGAGAGCAGCCTGGTCGAAACTTTAAACCGTTTCGAAAGGGAGCTGAGAGTGTCGCCACTTTTTATCGTGTAATACTTTGCGTAACTTCCTTTCGTCGTGTTTGCAGATCGGGATGTCCGCCCTTCGTTAGTGAAATCTACCGTCTGCTTGACAGGTACAAGTAGTGACAAGCCGGCGACACGACTTTTTGTGCTCAGGCCGTTCAGTTCGGCGAGAGCGGCAGGCGTAATGCCGAAGCGGCGGGCCACGCTTTTGAGTGAATCCTTCTTCCGCACTTTGTAGCGACTATAGAGAACCCGTTCGGTGAAAAGCTGATCGGCTGGAATTTTTGCATACTCAGTCTCGAACTGCTGCTTGCTCCCCTTTGGAATTTTGAGCTGATAGTCGGGATAATTTGGCGGTGTGCACCAATGCCGTAGATCAGGATTCAATTCCTTGATCGATTCGTACGTTGTACCGCTTAGTTTTGCAGCCAGATCAAGATTCGTCCGCAAAGGTATCGTGACGGTGTCGTACTCGATTGGTGTCAGGTACGCAATGTCGGTGAAGCCGTAGCGGCCGGGATCTTTGGCAATAATGGCCGCCGCCAGAAGTTTCGGGACGTATTCCTTTGTTTCGCGTTTGAGGTAGGAGCCACGGGAAATCTCCCAGAAATCGCTGGTATTGTACATGCTGATCGCCCGGAGTATTTTGTTTTCGCCGGCATTGTAGCCGGCAGCTGCCAGATACCAATCCCCTTTGAACAAGCCGTACAGCTCTTTCAGGTACAGCGCTGCGGCTGTGGTAGCTTTGACCGGATCCTTGCGTTCATCGATCCACTGATCGATTCGCAGGGAATAGCGCCGGCCGGTGCCCGACATGAACTGCCATGGCCCGACTGCACTGGCCCATGAACGGGCGTGCATCTGGAAGCCGCTCTCTATCATGGCAACATACACCAGATCTTCCGGCATTCCTTCGCGCTTCAGTATTTCCTTCATCATTGGAATATAACGGGAAGAGTGAGATAGCCAGCGTGAAAAAGACGGCTTGCCACTGGTTTGGAAATAGTACAGAAAATATTCAACTTTGCTGTTCAGAGTTAACGGGATATCGGAAATCGGCAGGTCCACATCGGGCAGAATTAAATCACTCTCATCATCTCCTGATTCTCGTAATTCTTCGAGTGAAAAAAGTGCTGTTACGGGAACCGAACCTCTCGATTCTGTTACTATCCGGTCATTAGCGGAGACGAGTGCCGGAACCAGGCTTGGCTCTTGTTGCGGAGCATTCGGCCTGGTTAGTTCAGCCAGAAGGGGCTGAATCGGTTCGGTTGCAGCAACCGGCAGGGCGTAAAGTAATGCCGTCAGAGCAATGCCGACATATGTCATAAGAGAAGTTTTTTTCATAGGCGAGGAAGTATAAAGGAAGCTGTCATGAAAGTCAATGGCACGAAAGCCCTTGCAAAACGGGGATTCGCTGTTGGGAAGCCCGATAGACAGGGCTTGAACAGAGATCATGTTTTTCATGTAACGGGCAATAAAAAAGCCCACCTGAGTGGGCCTTCTTAATGCCAATACATCTAGTAGCTGATTATTGCGCTGAAGTACGCTCTCTCTGCATCGCCTCACGACCAGCCTCAATTGCTGATGCCAGGACAGACTTTTTTTCAACGAACGTTTCCTTCCCTTCTTCAACGGCGGTTTTAATCTTTTCCTGGGCTTCCTTGGCGTATTCCTTGATCTTGTCTACGGCATCTTCCGTCAGATCAAGGATGTTCTCACGCATTTCGCGGCCGCTTTTGGGTGCGTACAACAGTGCCAGTCCCGCTCCGATAGCTGCTCCCGCTACAAAAGATACCAATACGCTTCCTGCTGATACTTCACATTTGTCTGACATGACTACATTCCTCCCCGTTTTTTTAGATAACGCTCCACTATGTATTTCCCTGCTACCTTTGCTCCGGTCGCCCAGATCGAAGTAGCGCTGAGGACGCCTGTGACAACACCTACCGAGCGATTGATCGTGTTCAGATTCGTACCGGTTTCCCCCAGCGCCGACATGAAGCGTTTGACATCATCAGTATGTTCTGCCACGCCACCGCCAACTACCTTCAACTCCGCAAGTACTCCAGACAACTCCCGTAGAGTCGGCTTCAACTCGTTCTGAAGCATCTTCGACAGTTCCTCGACTGAGCCGGCAGTCCGTTTGACGGCCAGAAGGGTCGGAATCATTGTCAATACCAGAACGCAGAGTGCTACAGCAATTATTATCAGGGCAATTTCGGTCAGTGGCATTTCTGTTCTCCGGTGTCAGGTTATCATACATTGCTACGTTGAAGTATAGAGCAATTCAGGAAAAATTCAACGTATAAACCTGAAAAAAGGTCTCAAGCAAAAAAGTTTTAATCAGACTATTTCGACATCATCCGCGAGACGAGATCCTCTACTGCTGAATACGGGTCTATGCGATGGTCGCTCATTTCAGTAATAACTCTGGCAAAATAATCATCCTTTGCCATGAACAGCAGAGCTTTATTGAGTAATGTGTCACGCAGGATCCCAATAAAATGGCGCTGGCTCCGCTCCTTCAGAAAGTGGTGTATAGTGCCGCTTGACAGGAAAAAATCCCGGTGGGCAAGGAACTCGTCAGTCAGTTCTTCAATGCCGGTTCCGCGTTGTGCCTCGGTCTTCAGTACCTTCGGATTCCAGTTGCCTTCTGCCGTATTGCGCATGTCCAGCATTGTGCTAAGTTCCCGGGCTGTCCGGTCAGCACCTTCACGGTCGGCTTTGTTGACGACAAAAATATCGCCGATTTCGAGGATTCCGGCCTTGATGGCCTGAATGTCGTCGCCAAGACCCGGCACCATTACAACGCAGGTGGTGTGTGCCTCCTTGACGATATCAACTTCATCCTGCCCGACTCCGACTGTTTCAATAATTACTATATCCATTCCGAGTGCGTCCATTACCAGGGCAACATCAGAAGTTGAGCGCGATAGCCCTCCGAGCGAACCACGAGTAGCGAGACTACGAATAAAAACACCTTCATCGCAGGAGTGCCGGTTCATGCGGATGCGGTCACCCAGAATTGCTCCGCCGGTAAAAGGACTGGTCGGGTCTATTGCAACAACGCCGACTTTTTTCCCCCTCCCGCGAAACGAGGCGGTCAGTTGATCGACAAGTGTCGACTTGCCGGCCCCCGGTGGGCCGGTAATGCCGATGATAAACGCGTTACCGGTTTGAGAGTAGAGTTTCTTCAACTCTACAATCGCCTGGGGACGGCCATCGTCAATATCGCGCATCAGTCGGGCGGCGGCGCGGATGTTGCCTTCTAAAACCTGTTCTGCGAGGGACATAGGATACCTGTCAAATGTAAAATAACGAACAAACAGAAAAAGACAAATGCGTCTGGTCAGAAAACAGAGCGGACTCTCAACGATGACTGTTAACAGTCTCCCAGTCTTTTCCCCGGGACCAGATAGTTCCGGATATAATCGGAGACCGCTTCTTCAACAGGAACTACCGGCTTCAGATACCCGGCGGCATGGATTCTTGCAGTGTCGGCACAGGTCAAATACTGGTAGGTAGCACGGATTGATTCCGGCATTTCGATATACTCAATGTTGACCGTTTTATTCATGGCGCTGAAGACGGCTCGTGCAAGTCGGTTCCAGCTGACCGTCGTACCGCCGCCAACATTGAAGATACCGCCTGCACTCCTGTTCTGGAGAAAATGGAGAGTCATGGCGGCAGCATCTTTGACATAAATGAAATCGCGCAGCTGTTCGCCATCGCCGTATTCGGGGCGATGTGACTTGAACAGCCGGAGAGCTCCGGTGGCGCCGATCTGCTCATACGCCTTGAGGACGAGCGAACGCATTTCCCCTTTGTGCTGCTCATTGGGACCATACACATTGAAATATTTGATACCGACAATTTTGTCGAGGATTCCCCGACGCAGTGCCCAGAGGTCAAAGAGCTGTTTGGAGTAGCCGTACATGTTCATCGGTCGGAGTAATGGCAGTTGGCAATCGTCATCGACAAAGCCATGCTCGCCGTCTCCGTAGGTTGCGGCGCTGGAGGCGTAGATGAAACGGGCGTCGGCAGCCAGTGCGGTCAGGGCAAGTTTACGGGAATATTCAAAGTTGTTTCTGATCAGATAGGTAGCGTCCGGCTCGGTCGTGGCAGAGCAGGCTCCCAGATGGATGACTGCGTCAAGCGCACTGCCGCCGGGGAGGCGTCCGGCCAGCGTGCCGTCATCCAGCAATCGCTCAAAAGCATCTTTCTCCAGGTAGTCCATGAAACGGAGCGGTGACAGATTGCGCCATTTGTCAGTGTGGCCTAGGTGATCTACTATCAGGATATCTTCCCTGCCAGATGCGTTCAAATGCTGAACTACGGCACTGCCAATCAGGCCTGCCCCTCCGGTTACGATGATCATTAAATGTACTCCCGTACTGCCTGAGCATTGATTGCCCGCAGTAATGCATTTTTACTCCGAGGTAGATATCCATTATCACGAAGCTCGATACCAATCAAGGAAAGTGAACGGGCGATGTCTGCAATCAATGGTGTCGCGCCAAGCGCAGAGCAGACATCCTCGCGCAGGAGGATCTCCTCCGGAGCGCCATGAGCAAGAACCCGCCCCTTCTGCAGAACGATTACATCATCCGCCCATCCGTAGGCAAAATCAAGATCATGAGTAGAAATGATGGTTGTCATTCCTGCGGTGTGCAGCTGATCGAGGGTTGTTTCCAGTTCTTCCAGCATTGAGGCGTCCAGTCCTGCGGTCGGTTCGTCAAGAACCAGTATTTCCGGCTGCATGGCAAGTACACCGGCGATACAGACCCGCTTTTTCTGCCCGTAGCTCAGGTTGTGAACCGGCCTGTCGGCTGACTCTG
>VFJW01000024.1 GCA_009885845.1 Geobacter sp. | reverse complement strand
TTACCAGAACGCCGCTCCCTTGAACTACCGGAGCGAATCGGACAATTCCCCGGACGGGACTTAAACCCGTTAGATATTCAACTGTTACTGCGTACGGACGTTCCTTTCTAATTAGTACCTATAGGGGACGTTCCTTTCTATTTTAGGACCTATAGTAGGACCTATAGGAGACGTTCCTTTCTATTTAGGACCTATAGGGGACGTTCCTTTCTATTAGGACCTATAGGGGACGTTCCTTTCTATTTGACTAACTCCGCGATCTTCTCTATGTACCTATAGGGGACGTTCCTTTCTATTTGACTAACTCCGCGATCTTCTCTATATTTCACCCATGCCACGCACTGCCAGATTAGATATCCCCGGCCTTTTGCAGCATGTCATCGTCCGGGGCATAGAAAAACGAGACTTGTTTCTTGAAGATGAAGATCGGAGCTTGTTTGTACAGCGATTGTCCGCTCTCCTCAAGCAGACTGATACCCGCTGTTATGCTTGGGCTCTCCTTTCCAACCATTTTCACCTGTTGTTGATGCCCACTATTTGCACCCTTTCATCCTTTATGCGCCGCTTGCTAACCAGCTATGCGGTTAACTTCAACCGCACCCACAACCGGACCGGCCATCTCTTTCAAAACCGTTATAAATCGATTGTCTGTGAAGAGGAGACATACCTTCTCGAACTGGTACGCTACATTCACCTCAATCCTCTGCGGGCTGGTCTGGTAAAAGAGCTGCCGGAGCTTGACATGTATCCGTGGAGCGGCCATGCAGTATTGATGGGAAACCGACAGCTTGAGGGTCAGGAGTTGCCTGAAATTCTCCAGCGGTTCGGTAAGAACGCTAATAATGCCCGCTCCGTATACCGGGCATTCATTGTCGACGGTATAAAGATCGGGCAACGAGCCGAGCTTGTCGGTGGCGGCCTCAAGAGGAGCATGGCAATGAAGAGCGCCGGTGAAAACGATTGGGGCAATTTCGATGCAAGGATTTTAGGGATTGGCGAATTTGTCGACAGCTTGCAGCAAAATGAAACACTGCGGGACAGATTACCGTTATCAATGACATTAGCTGAGCTGATACGCCGGGTCGCAGCGGCTTTCAATCTGACGGCGGAAGCAGTCTGCAGGCAAGGCAAGGCTCGCCCGACCGCAGAGGCACGCGGCATTGTAGCTTATTTTGCGGTACGCGAACTCGGACTGAAAGGAATTGACGTCGGCAGGGCAATTCACCTGACTTCAGCAGGTGTAAGTATAGCGGTACAGCGGGGAGAGCGGTTGGCACTGGAGAAACCGGAACTGAATGAGATATTGGCGAAGTTAGTTAAATAGAAAGGAACGTCCCCCCAAGTCCCATTGACTTCAGTCCTGAAGCACCCAATTATGTGTGTCAACAGCAAATAGACTTGTCCGGTTTTGTAGCAAATGAATTGTCCGCTTTTGGAAGTTGATGAGAAAGCAGCGGAGGGCGTAGCCCGAAGCAGCTTTCTCATTG
>VFJW01000136.1 GCA_009885845.1 Geobacter sp. | reverse complement strand
TTACCAGAACGCCGCTCCCTTGAACTACCGGAGCGAATCGGACAATTCCCCGGACGGGACTTAAACCCGTTAGATATTCAACTGTTACTGCGTACGGACGTTCCTTTCTTATTGACTAACTTAATAAAACATCCTATATTCCCCTCATGCCACGCACTGCCAGACTGGATATCACCGGCCTTTTACAGCACGTCATCGTCCGGGGTATTGAAAAACGAGACATTTTCCTTACGGACGATGATCGCCTCTTGTTTGTTGACCGGCTGTCTGCTCTGATCAAGAATACCAAGACCCGCTGTTACGCATGGGCGCTTATGTCCAACCATTTCCACCTTTTACTGATGCCCACCTCATGCTCCTTGTCCTCCTTTATGCGCCGCCTGCTGACCAGCTATGCCGTAAACTTCAACCGTACGCATAAACGGACCGGCCATCTATTCCAAAACCGATATAAATCCATTGTCTGCGAAGAAGATCCCTATCTTATGGAGTTAGTCCGTTATATCCATCTCAATCCATTACGCGCCGGCCTGGTAAAGGATATGACTGAGCTTGATCTTTATTCATGGGGCGGCCATGCGGTGTTGATGGGAAACAACCGGATGGAAGGGCAGGAATTTACGGAGATACTATCTCGATTCAGCAAAAACGTCAAAAAGGGTCGGATTGCGTACAGGGAATTCATTGCAGATGGAATAAATGCCGGACAACGTGATGATCTTGTCGGCGGCGGTTTGAAAAGGAGCATTGCCGGAATGAATACCGGAGAAAGGAAATGGAGTAATTTCGATGAGAGGGTATTGGGGAGCGGCGATTTTGTAGATTGCTTACAGCAGAATGAAACATTGCGTGAGAGACTCCCGGCGCCAACAATTACATTGCCGGAGTTGATACGACGAGTCTGTACCCTATTCAACCTGCAACCTGAAACAATTGCAAGACACGGCAGATCCCGCCCGGTCACGGAGGCGCGAGGGCTTACGGCGTATTTTGCTGTATCGGAACTCGGTTTAAAGGGAATCGAGGTAGGCAAGGCAATCAAATTAACCTCATCAGGAGTGACAATAGCGGCAAGACGGGGAGAACAACTGGTTCGAGAGAGAGCTGAATTGAGAGAGGTATTGATTAGTTAGTTAATTAGAAAGGAACGTCCCCCCAAAAGAAGGATATGACTGAGTTGACCTTTATTCATGGATTAATTGGCTCGCACAGGCGCTGGAGCACCGCGCAGTAGTCCTTCTGTACTCAGATCTTCATCGATATCAGGCCAGTGGATGCCATAGCCGCCGCCACTGGTTTGCCAGTTTTCACGAGCTTTCTGCGTAGCATTTGCAAGTCGGGGATACCAAATCAACGGCACGGATATGCTTCTGCCGTCCATGAGATCAACAGCAATTACATCATCATCTATGTGCATGTTTCTGACCCGCTCATCTGCTTTAAGCGCCAAAGTACCCATTCCATGCCTCCAGTAGAGTTATTCGGTGTTCGATTACCAATAGTTGTATCGTGCGCAACTCACGAGGGGAAATGCCAATGCTTGATGCCAAGGCAACGGGATCAATCCAGAATTTTGCTGTCTGATCGTCACGATCAACATGAATATGAGGCGGTTCCATTGTCTCGTGACTGTGGAAGTAAAATCTGTATGGACCAGATCGTAAAACTGTTGGCATTCAGCAATCCCCTGTTTTTCAGAAGCATAGCATATTCCAAAGCAGATTTCATCAGGCAAGATTCATGACTAAACAGAAATGGCAAATGGGATAGTCCATCAGAAAGGGACATCCCCCGCGCCCGCCCATATAATCGGGCAGGTCAAACACTAACGCTTATACTACCCCTTATGCAGAAATATCGGCCCCGCCTCAGTCCGGATTGAGGGCGCAAGGACAGAACCCAAGTGCTCCTTCACCCAGACACTCGCTTTCTTGTTTGCTTCTATGGCTTCTGTGATTGTTTTGAAAACAGTTATAGACATCATCGCACCTCCACCCAAATCGATCCAGAAATATTCCGTGAATCCGGGTAAAGCTGATATTAACGGTACAAATATCTCGTCAACTTTCTTTGAGGTGATTTCAGGATCGCTCACTCCTTCATAGCGCCTCACTGTTGCAAACATTTTACTTTTCATGTGCACCTCCCATTTATCAGTAAATAATTGAGAATATAGCATATGTTTTTGCAAGTTATTCCAAAAGAAGTTATTTTGAAAGAAGTTTTACGTGATCCTTTGACAGGCGGGAGTTGACGGAGTAATATGGCTCCGCTTTAATGCGTAGTGACAAGGAGTTTCCCATGTATTTTATTAAAGTGGCGTTTCTACCTGCGGCATTTATCCTGGTGACTCAATTTTCCAGAACATCTCTGGCCGCCAAGCCTTTGAAGGCGGTGCCAGCTACCATCACCGTCACGTTCCCTCAGGGAACGTCAACCCCTTCCGAGGTCTGCGGTGAGTGCCATAAAGCTATGTATCGTGAGTACGCATTTGGTTTCGGCGGAGACAGCCATGCAAGGGAAACCGCAGCATCACCTTCAGGCAAACGTGGCATAACCCATCCTTCAAACGTTTCTTCAATGGTAACCGCCCACTCTTTGGCCAGTGCCGATCCGTTTCCAAGACACGCCAGCGACGTTGAGGCCGAAGGAACATCTTGTAATGTTTGCCACTTTCCTGAGGCGTTTAATTTGCCTGATTTGAATGTGTCCGAAATACACCGGCCAAAGGCTCAATCCAGAGAAGCTGAGAATGCTGGTTTGACCTGTGCCAGTTGCCATCTTACTCCGGATGGTAAAATCCGTGGGCCATACAGCCTGAGGGCACCTCATGAAAACTATCCTGATGCCAGCATGAAGACGTCTGTTATGTGTGCTTACTGTCACAGTTTGGGAAAAAAGGTGACTGGCAAGCAGACTCAGACTTTTCTTGAATGGCGGGACGATTTTTTGAGGCAGGGCCTCGGCACCCAAAATTGTCAGGATTGTCACATGCCACGCACCAATCGCAAACTGGCCGAAGAGTATAGCGTTCCTGACCGGGTTGCGGCTCGACATCTCTGGACCGGGGGGCGCTCGCTGCAGCGCTTGCAGAGCGCACTCAATTTAGTGACGGTTCAACCTGACAAAGGGTTCTCAAAATTTGAATTTCATGTGATCAACATCGGTGCGGGCCACTCAGTGCCTACGGGGTCAAACCGCCGGGCGGTATATCTGCAGGCAGAAGTGCTCAACTCAAAGGGTAAGATTGTTGCCCGCAACTCCTGGATGTTCGCTCCGTGGTATGGCTCCAGACCGGATGACAAGGCTTTCCTTGAAGAAGACAGAAAACTGCCTGATGCCAAATTCGCCATTCAGGCTGATGCTCAGGGACCGCACGAAAATATCATTCGCGCAGGTGAAGAACGGATACTGGCCTGGTCACCAACCCTGAAACCTGGAAAGTATACAGTCAAGTCCAGACTTGTGTATGACTTGAATCGCTATAATGATAAGGCTAAAACCGGTGACCAGACTTTATTCAAGACAACATCCCTGTCAATTCTGGTGAAATAGCCAACCAGGGCGTCCCGAATGGGCATTGATTGAGTCATGTGATAATCAAAAGGTCCGAATGCAATTAGCATCAGACCTGTTAATTCTGATGATTCGGGAAGCACACTAATAATGCGGTGGCGGCTCTTCCTGACTTGAATCGCGTGAGACCGATGGCGACATAATGAGAAATTGCTCCTTCAGCGCCGCCAGATCACGTCGCAGTTGATTCAGAATCAATTCCTGCCGGCAGACTATTTCATTCAGTTCCTGAATAGTCGCTTCCTGCTGCATGTAGCGTATTTCAAGTTCGTTGATGCGCTTTTCCATATCCCGTGAAACCTCCCTGTGGAATTGAGTGCCCGAAAACACGCTCAACAGCTTTATTTAACCACCCCGGAATCAAAATCACAATGTTTTTTGCAAAATTCAAAAACCATGTTATATCTAGGACGATTTTTCATCGGGGGTGCATAATGAAACACACTCTTCGTACCGTTTTTCTCAGCGCCATCACGTTCTCACTCTTCATCCTTTCCCCTGTCCCTGTTCACTCTGCACAGCAGAAAATCCTGATCGGTATCCTGCCGGAGATGAACGTTTTCAAGCAAAAGCAGCGTTTCAAGCTGCTTGGCGAGCATCTTACCAAAAAAACCGGGGTGGTGGTTGAATTCACAATACTGAGCAGGTATGGCAATATTATTGATCGGTTCGCCACAGAAAAGATGGATGGCGCCTTCTTCGGTTCCTTTACCGGCGCTCTGGCCATAAAAAGGCTCGGAGTCATCCCACTTGCGCGACCGGTGAATCTTGACGGATCTTCCACGTACCATGGCTATCTGTTTGTGCGGAAAGACAGCGGCATCAAAAGTGTCGTTGAAATGAAGAGCAAAAAAATGGCCTACGTTGACAAGGCAACAACCGCCGGATATCTATTTCCGCTTGCCTATCTTAAGGAGAATGGCATAACTGATACGGACCATTTTTTCAGCGAAACATTTTTTGCCGGGAGCCACGATGCAGCGATCAATGCCGTACTTGCACGGAAAGCTGATGTCGGTGCGGCGAAACACAGCGTGTATGACCGGGAAATAAAGCACGATCCCCGGGTGGAACGCGAACTGATCATTCTCGCAAAATCTCCCCAGGTGCCATCAAATGGACTTTGTGTGAGAAAAGGACTGAATGAATCCCTTAAGAACAAACTGAAGTCGGTACTGTTGAATTTGGATAAAGATCCGGATGGCAAGGCCGTTCTCGAGCAGTTCGGCGCTTTAAAATTTATTGAAACCACCGCCAATGACTATCAGCCGGTATTTGAGATGGCCAAAAAAAGCGGGATCGACATAATGAAATATGAATACCGCAATAAATGATGGTTCCATGCCACCTCCTGCACCTCTCACAAGAGACTGATTTTTGAAGGTGACTGAAAAATGAAGCGGAAAATATTTCTCTCATTCCTACTGGTATTTTTGATCTCGTCACTCGGCGCCGTATTCGCCTACGTGTCTGTCAGGAACACCAACGCGACGCTCAGCCGTCTCATCAATCTTCACCAGATAGAGACACTTCGACAGCAGCTGCTCAGATCGATTCAGACCGTTCAGTCAGACCTCTATACCGTCAATACTGAACTAGGCAACAAGCTTGATTATATTATCGATAACGTCGAAAATCTTCAACAGGCCGCCAAGCAGTGCACCTCTTGCCACCATACCCCGGAAATCCTCGAGAAGATCAATGGCATTCAAACCATAATCGGTGATTATCAGGAATCCTTAAGCTTTTACATTACCGCCTCCGCCAATACCGAACAGATCAACAAGAACAAGCTTGAAGCCGCCCGTATCGGCAATCAGCTCCTCATCAAGACCGAGGAGATGTCAATGATGGCGAGTGTCAAACTCAAAGCCGTGACTACTGATGCAATGCGGGAGGTAAAACGGGTGCTGAGTATCCTTGTCGCAACAATGCTGGCGGCACTCATCATCGGCATTATCGTTGCGATATATCTCACCAGAGCCATTACCCGCCCCATTGATGCCCTTCTTGCTGCGACACGCATGATTGCCGCCGGGAACCTTGACACCACGGTAGGTTACCGTGACAGTACCGAGTTTGGTGAGCTTGCCTCACATTTCAACGACATGAGCAGTTCTCTCCAAACCGGCTACGCAAAACTTGAGACGGAGATAGCAGAGCGCAAGAAGTCAGAAGTAGCTCTCCGGGAGAGTGATGAACGTTATGCCATGGCCGCACAGGGTTCAAACGACGGGTTGTGGGATTGGGATCTGCGCAATAGTACCATCTACTTCTCTCCTCGTTGGAAATCGATGCTCGGCTATACCAACGGTGAAATCGGCAACAAGCCGGAGGAATGGCTCAGCCGTGTCCATCCCGATGACCGCCCCGAAATAGAGGCTCGGATTGCCGCCCATATCAGCGGACGCAACTCTCATTTAGAGAACGAGTTCCGAATGTTGCACCAGGACGGGACATACCACTGGATGTTAACCCGCGGGATGGCCGTCAGGGACGATTCCGGGCAAGCCTACCGTATGGCCGGTTCCCAAACGGACATTATGGAGAGAAAAGTTGCGACAGAGCAGCTGGTGTACAATGCGTTCCATGATGCCCTGACAGATCTGCCGAACCGTTCGCTATTCATGGATCGTCTCCAGCACGTCATCACCACCTCTGCCCGCCGCAGCGGCCAGCTCTATGCCGTTCTGTTTCTGGATATGGACCGCTTCAAGGTTGTCAACGACAGTCTCGGCCATCTTGTCGGCGACAAACTTCTCATCGAGGTGGGGTGTAAACTGGCCGAATGTATCAGGCCGGGTGACACGGTCGCCCGACTGGGCGGTGACGAGTTTTCCGTTCTGCTGGAAAGCATCAAGGATGTGAAGGATGCCGTTGATGTTGCCGACCGGATCCATCTCACCCTGTCAGTTCCGTTCATAATTGAGGGGCACGAAGTATATGCAGCCGTGAGTATCGGAATTGCCCTCGGTTCCGAACTTTACGAGCGTGCGGAACAGGTTTTGCGCGATGCCGACATTGCCATGTATGAGGCAAAAAAACGTGGCAACGCATCTTCCGAGATATTCGATACCGGGATGCATGCAAGCATCCTTGACCGGATTCAGCTCGAATCCGATCTACACGGCGCCCTGGATCATAATCAACTAACCATGGTCTACCAACCCATTATTGATGTTAAAACTCATCGACTGGCCGGCTTTGAGGCACTTGTCCGCTGGAACCACCCCACACGGGGCACCGTCTATCCCATGGAATTCATCACCCTGGCCGAAGAAACCGGGCTGATCGTCAAGATCGGCGAATGGATTCTGCGGGAGGCATGCCGTGAGTTGAAAGTATTGCAGACACGCATCCCCTCTGTCCTCCCGCTGAAGATGAGCATCAACATCTCAGGCAAACAGTTCGCTCATGAAAATCTTGCCGAAATCGTAGCCGGAATAATTGAGGAAACCGGCATCGCTCCACATACTCTGGCAATCGAAATAACAGAAAGTATGCTGATGGAAAATATAGATCTGGCAATAGCAACATTGAACAAACTCCGGGCCATGGGAGTTCATATCCACATCGACGACTTCGGCACCGGCTATTCATCGCTCAGTTATCTGCACAGCCTGCCGATCGATGCGCTCAAGATCGACCGCTCATTTGTAAACAAGCTGACCGCTCTGGGCGAAAATCAGGAGATTATTACATCCATTATTTCACTGGCCAAGAGCCTGAATTTCGATGTTATTGCCGAAGGGGTGGAACTGGATCATCAGCTTGATCAGATAAAGGGTCTGGACTGCCAGTTTGGTCAGGGGTTCCTGATCGCACGGCCGATGGCCCCTGCGGCGATTGACGCATGGATTGAAGCAGATGTGTTAAAGAGAAAAAATACGTGAGTACTGCACAAGGCTATGGATTTCAGTTTTTAACATGTTTCATGAGGTGCCTCACGTGGCAGTAATAGTGCGTCTAATCAACAGAATCGCCCGTCACAATGCCATTATCATCGTGATAGTGGCGATAGTGGCGCCCCTCCTTTCCGTTACCTGTTCCCATGCCGCTGATGCACCTTCTCAAATAGATTCAATCATTTTATTTGTCACCGCAGCTGTACTGATACTCCTTGGGTTTTTTGCCTGGAATATCACTCTGAAACGGCAGGTAAAAGCCCAGACCGAACATCTTGTATCAGAGATCGCCGGGCACCGGCAGGCTGAAGATTCACTGCTGCAAATCCAACAGCAGCTTGAGGATATCATTCAGTTTTTACCTGATGCAACTCTCGCTATTGACAGAGAAAAACGCATCATTATCTGGAACCGGGCCATAGAGAAAATGACCGGCATTCCGGCTGCGGAAATGATGGGCAAAGGAGATTATGCCTACACCATTCCGTTTTATGGTGAGGCGCGACCGCAGTTGATGGATCTGCTTTTTGAATATCGCGATGAACTGGCAGCCCAGTATCTCAATTTATCTCGCGAAGGAGACACCTTCACAGCGGAAGTGTTTTGCAGTGCCATGTACAACAACAAAGGCGCATGGATTTTTATCAAGGCCTCACCCTTGCACGATAATTCCGGAAACATAATCGGTGCGATCGAGAGCATCCGTGACATATCCGACCTTAAACAGGCCGAGCAACAAAAACTGGTGATGGAGCAGCAACTCCAGCAGGCCCATAAAATGGAAAGCCTCGGAGTATTGACCGGCGGTATTGCACACGATTTCAACAATATTCTGGCAGTTATCATCTGTAATTGTTCCCTGGCACTGCAGCGGCCACAACTGGCTGGAGAGCTTATTCCTGAGATTGAAACAGCTGCCCAGCGTGCTGCTGAATTGTGCCGCCAGATGCTGGCCTACGCCGGAAAAACACAATTTTTCATGAAGCAGGTTAATATATCGGCACTGCTGAACGATATGCTCAAGATGCTAAAATCAACCATCAGTCAGAATGTCGTGATCAAACCTCTCATCCCGGCCGACATTCCTGCCATCAAAGCCGATGCCGCCCAGATCAGACAGGTAATCATGAATCTGATCATCAATGCCGCAGAGGCTATCGGCGAAGCTCAGGGGGAAGTCTGTGTTTCTCTGACAAAGACCGAGATCAGGACGGGACAACCCGAGAAGGATCATCTTGGCAAGATCATACCACCCGGTTGGTACATCTGCCTCGAAGTTACCGATAACGGCTGCGGCATGGATGACGTCACAAAAAAGAGAATCTTCGAACCATTTTATTCCACCAAATTTACCGGGCGTGGTCTGGGGATGTCGGAGAACCTCGGCATCATAACTGCGCATAAAGGAGCAATGCAGATATCCAGTCAACCGGGACACGGTTCAAGCTTCAAGATTTACCTCCCGGTCCTGACAAGTGATGCCGCCAGGGAAGCTCTTCTTCAGCAGGCTGCCCCGTCAGCGTGGCAGGGAAGCGGTACGATACTGCTGGCGGAAGACGAACCTCAACTTATGACCGTCGCTAAAAATTTGATGAAAGCGCTTGGATTCACCGTTTTTGAAGCGACAAACGGACAGGAAGCGCTGGAACTGTACCGTAAGAACGCTGAATACATTAATCTGGTGGTGACAGACATTGGCATGCCGATAATGGACGGATATGAATTGTTCCGTGAGCTGAAAAAAATCACCCCGGAACTGCCGATTATTATCTCCAGCGGCTTTGGTGATGTTGATGTCACCTCAAAGATAACGGGTGGGGAGATCGCGGGACTTCTCAGTAAACCGTACAGGTTTGATCAGTTGCGCGATGTTCTGAGAAGTGTGGCGGAGAGAAAATGACTCCAATAACCCCTTGTTACATAGTATCCAGAAAACTAAATACAAAAGCCGGCAGGTCAAAGCTATGACCGGTACTCAGACCGAAACAATCCACTAGCCTCATTTGGAGAACTCATAAGTAATAATGAGAACGGGCACAGACAAGACAAAAAACCTGGCGCATTTTCACCGTACAGATCACCTTTGTCGTACTACTGTTTATTCTGGGTCTTTTCTTCGGTCTCTTCTATAACAATAAACAGCTGGTCGAATCAGAATATCTCTCCAAAGCGAAATCGCATTTCGATAATATTGTCATGACTCGTCGCTGGAGTGCGCAAGACACCGGAAGGAACCGGGTGTGTCGGGAAATTTAACAAGGCAAACGAATGGTAACATTTCCCTTGCGAATTGAGCCATTGTGAACTTCGCGATTTTAGGATCAAAAACCTACGCTAAATTGATTCAACCAATAGGGAAAGGCCCAAACTTTTTACATGACTTCTTCTTTTTGTCTTGTGACATTGGTTGCCCCCTCTGAACTTCCTTGATGTCAGCTTTCAAAGTTCGATGGATTTCGGGTCATCATCTTTTACTATAACTCTCCAACCATTTTCTTCAGGGTCAAAATCAGCTATTTTTGAAAGAGGTGCTTTCATGTACTTACCTCTCGCAACAACAGCAATTTCACCAGTATCAAGAACAATCTCACCCGTTCCCTCAAAAAATCGGTTGTTTTGGCTGGTTATTCTACCAATAACCTTTACTTCCATGTTTAAAGGAATCGGTTTTTTGAATTCTACTGATAGTTCAACTGTTATTCCCCAGATTTGCCCGGCATCTCCGATTACAATAGCACGACCTATTGTTTCATCGAGAATTGCAGAAGCAATTCCACCATGTAGTCGCCCCGGATAACTCTGATGTTCTTCAGTAGGGATAAACGTTGCTATCAGTTCATTTCCTTCTGTTTCAAAAAACGAAGCTTTAAGACCGGAACTGTTCTTAAGCCCGCATATAAAGCATAGATTGGAGTTATGTTGTTTGCCGGAAATCTTATGAAGCATCGCTTAGTCTCCTGATAATAATAGTGCATTTTTATTTTCCTTCGGCTTGAGGCATACGGGCATGGCTTGGATTTTGAATCGCCATCAGTTTTCTAGGCACTTCCTGTCTTTAAGAAGTGACGTCTTTCAAACTCAACCGGTGACAGGTCGTCGTTGTAGCCATGACGACGGATCGGATTGTAGAACATTTCGATGAAATTGAAAACGTCTTGTCTGGCTTCTTCCCGATTTTTGTAGGTTTTGCGCTTGATCCGCTCTCGCTTAAGCAACTGGAAGAAACTCTCAGCAACCGCGTTGTCGTAGCAGTTGTGCCGCGACGACTCATGCTGCAAACCAGATTATGTGATTTTAAAAACGCCTGCCAATCACTACTGATGTATCGATCTCACTGAATAAGAGACATAAACACACGTTCGTTTGTAACGTAAAATATCAGGGATTTGGTATTTGTCATTTTTATCTTGAATTTGAGTCAATATGACAATAATATGCAGAACATCATGACTTATCTTCACAGAGAAATTACAAAGCAGGTAGTAAACGCACTTGAGGACATGCCGGTGGTTGCGCTTACCGGTATGCGCCAGACAGGTAAAAGTACTTTTTTGCAAGAGCAACCGGAATTCAAGGGACGAAAATACATTACTCTTGACGATTTTGCCCAGTTCGCTGCAGCAAAGGAAAACCCTGACAAGTTTGTCGATACTGACGAGCCATTGATTATTGATGAAGCACAACGCTGTCCGGAGTTGTTTATTGCCATTAAGCGTGCTGTTGACCGGAACAGGCGACCGGGGCAGTACATCCTTTCGGGATCAGCAAACTTCCTCTTGATGAAAAATATATCCGAAAGTCTTGCCGGAAGAGCCGTCTATTTCAACATGCATCCTTTCAACAGAAGGGAGACAGAAAGCCGCACCGCAGAGGTTCCTTTTGTACGACGTTTTTTTGATGATCAGAACATTTCGGGATTGCACGATGCTGCCGCTATTCCACTAGATGACATCGTTAAAGGTGGAATGCCATCGGTATGCCTCGGCAATTTCAAAGATCCGGTAAACTGGTATAAAGGATACGAGCATACCTATCTTGACAGGGACATTCGCGATCTTGGGCGCATTGGCGATATCATACCATTTCGGGGGTTGCTCCATCTTGCGGCACACCGAACCGGAGGACTGCTCAATTTGAGTGACCTTGGGAGAGATGCGCGGCTCAAGTCTGCCATTGTGACCAGCTACCTTTCGGTTATGGAAGTATCCTGCATATTTTACCGTCTTGCGCCATATCTGAAAAATCCTGCCAGCAGATTGATCAAATCACCAAAGTTTTATCTAGGGGATTCCGGACTCGCCTGTTATCTGGCTGAAGTCGAGGAGCTAACAACAGAACATCCATTAAAGGGTGCAATGATGGAAACATACGTTGCACAAAATCTTGTCTCGGTCCTTGACTCTACCTGGCCTCGGGCAAGTATGTACTTCTGGAATATTCAGGGGAGACACGAAGTTGATTTTATAATCGAAGCAGGAAACCGCAACCTGGCTATAGAGGTAAAGGCTTCAGCGAGATGGAGCAAGGATGATCTTGTAAGCCTCAAAGCATTTGTTGCCAATACGCCAAACTGTATGGGTGGTATTCTGGCCTATAATGGAACTACGCCGGTATGTCTCGGCGAAAAATTATGGGCAATTCCTCTTTCAATTTTATTGTCCTGAGGGTAAACCCCTTGACAAGGCAATTTACGGGTTATCTGGGCTTCTTCAATATGCGGGTAGTATTACACGCGATCTCTACAGCGCAGCAAATTCAGAGCCTCCATTGTCATAACAACTTCATGTTTCTGGTTCAGTACTTCAATGAAAGATTTGACAATGCCACGATCCGGCTTGGAGCTAGATCGGCGGGCTTCGAGTATCGTAACCCGTATAGACAACTCATCACCAGGACGCACGGGTTGCTTCCAGCGTAATCCATCAACACCAGGAGAGCTGAGACTTGCAACTCTGGACAGATAATGGTCAGCGTAGAGGCGCATCATTAATCCGGCAGTATGAAATCCACTCGCTATTAAACCACCGAAGATGGTCTGCTTGGCTGCTTCCGGATCAGTATGGAAATCTTGAGGATCAAATTTATGTGCAAAGGAGATTATCTCATCCTGAGTAACGGCGATAGAACCAAACTCATGTTTGGAACCTGGCACATAATCCTCAAAGTAACGATCGGTAATTGGGGTTTTGAATGAACTGTTGTTCAAATGGCACCTCGATATTGAATTAAATAAACTGTCTAATATCTAAACTTCACTCCCACGTTGAATAGTTGTCCCCCCATCTGCTTATGAGAATTATCATCGTCATCTTTAAATTTTGACGGGGCATACATGTACTTGTATTCTCCACCGATAGAAATGCTATCTGTCAGATTGATGTCAATTCCAGCCAATGCCTGAGCACCCATGGTATTATATTTATTCCAGCGCGGGGTCGAGGTTACTTTGTAATCACCGTAAATGGGGTAGCCGGGGTAGTAGTAACTACCTGTGTAACCCCACCCACTTCCCGTATAACCAAATTTGGCTTTTTCCATATAATAACCGCAACCTACTCCTGCAAAGATGTTGACTACGGAGCCAATGGGTATTGTAAATATGCCGTTGAGTGTTATGGGAATAACCTGCATCTGTTTATAATAATCATTCCCCGATTCTGCATTTCTGGCGGTGTAATAACCTGTGCCAAGTTCTGCGCCGAAGAACTTGAAAAATCTATACCCCAGAGCTACCTCTACGTTATAGGCCTTTTCACTTAACCTCCCCAGGTCATAATCGTAATTGGTCCCGGTGTAAGCGCTACTCGCTACACCTGAATTTTGAGCGATGTTTTTAAACACCCCCCCCTTTATGGCTACATAAGACTTTTTCATCGGTTCATCATCCGCGTAAGCAACAGCGGTCAAACTTACGCAAATCAGACAAATTGCAATCGACACACTTTTCATTAAAGTCACAATAATCTCTCCCCTTTTATTAAATTCAACTGTGCTTGACAGTAAAAATCTAGCTGAAGAAATGCACCGAAAACACTTATTGTATAACTGTGAAAAAATATCAAGAATTTTTAGAGGATTTTTTAACTATTGAGAAAGGCTTTTTCCGCTGAAACTTTGTCAGATTCAGTTTAGGTTTTTTCTGCCTTAACATTGTAACTGTGTTCTGATCTCTCTCATTATCAGCTACGCCGCGTTGATCTGGCAGAGATAACACTATTGAAAATACTTCGCACCTACAGGCGAGGGTGATAGAAAGTACGCGGCAATCCCCTTCCCGAATCAATGCCTTGCCAGTGAATTACGCAACCAATACTCGCTCATAAAAACCGGACTATCTCACCAATACTGCTTGACATCAACAGAGTGAAACTCACTTCCGCACGGCTCATGTTGTACAACCGCTAGTTCCCGCTACCGAGTTCAGCCATTCTCTATAAGTACTATTATGAAAAAATTTGTCTTGACAGTATTAAAAACAGAAGATATAAATCTTCAAATTTTATCTTAATTTAATATTTTCTTTTATCAATTCGTTGGCAGGGCATATAAAAACAAACAATACTTTAAAAATATGTTTTTTTAAACAGGTTAGGTTTTTTTTGCGATACGTATATGGAATACAAAATGTGCGATTGTCTCAGTCCGTGCGTAACGATTCAGTCGTGCCTGTATTTAATTATATAGCATTGAATTGGTCGAATCAGAAAAACTATCATTATTGCCGGTCTCCTTGAATAATTCAGTTTTCTTGCCAAAAGTTTAATTAATGATAGTGGCAGCCGATATAAAAACTTACGTTAGGAGAATTCATGGAATTTTTCATATTTAGAAAGTCAGCGAGACTGTTTTGCTTGTTACTATTCTCATTGGCTCTGGTTATCGGTGGGTGTGGAGGTGGCGGTGATTCACCAACGACAACAACCGTTACGCCAACCGTACCCGTTGTCACCACCGGAACTATAAAGATTGCCAACAACACTGGTCAGACGATTAACAATGTATATATATCTTCAACATCAGCCACGACCTGGGGGACAGATCAGATATCTTCAAGTATCAGCAATGCTGGTTCCCGGGATATTACAACCATCCTGGCAGGGTCATATGACGTCAAGGTGGTACTGGCAGACTCCAGCATAAAATACCAGTATGGCGTCAGCGTATCTGCCGGTTCCACAACTACGGTTACCTTTGTGGCCACTGTTGTTACAACCGGGTCGATAAAGATAGCCAACAGCACCGGGCAATCAATTAACTATGCGTATGTCTCCCCGGCCAGCTCCAGCACCTGGGGCGTTGATCAATTGGGATCCAGTACTATTGCAAGCGGTTCCAACTTTACCCTCACTAATATCACCGCAGGCTCTTATGACGTCAAGGTGGTACTTGCAGATGGTAGTATAAAATACCAGTATGGCGTCGGTGTATCTGCCGGATATATTACTACGGTCACCTTTGTGGCCACTGTTGTTACAACCGGATCGATAAAGATTGCCAATAGCACCGGGCAATCAATCAACTATGCGTATGTCTCCCCGGCCAGCTCCAGCACCTGGGGCGTTGATCAATTGGGATCCAGTACTATTGCAAGCGGTTCCAACTTTACTCTCACCAATATCACTGCAGGCTCATATGACGTCAAGGTGGTACTTGCAGATGGTAGTATAAAATACCAGTATGGCGTCAGCGTATCTGCCGGATATATTACTACGGTTACCTTTGTGACCACTGTTGTTACAACCGGGTCCTTAAAGATTTCGAACCTCTCTGGCAAAACCATCAACTATGCGTATCTCTCCCTGGCCAGTTCCAGTGCCTGGGGCGTTGATCAATTGGGATCCAGTACTATTGCAAGCGGTTCCAACTATACCCTCACAAGCATCCCGCCAGGGACCTATGACTTCAAGGCAATACTCGCAGATGGTACTTCTCGCTACTCGTATGGCTTTATCATTTCAGCCGGATCTACTCGTACGGTGAACGTCAACCCTTAACTTTATAATTAAAAGGAGCAAATCATGGTTAAATTTTCTCTCAGAAAGAATCTATTTACGATCGCATTACTTTTTCTCACCTGTGCACTTTGTGAAAATGTCCAGGCAGAAGAGTATAAGAATAAGGCAGTTGAACCGCTTCCTGGTGTCACAAAAGTGGCTCCAGGTGATTCAAAGGCTCCGGTAACTGTTTACAAAGAGAGCGCCGCAGGAGACACCAAGGATCGTAGCAAGAGTAACGAGGGACAGGTCACAAAAACTACCATTGCAGAAACCCAATTAAACCATGATGGAGTGTTTTTCAATTCCATGAACGGCCAGGGTGAGGCTAAAAAATAATTTTCCTGACTCAGGTGTACCTGTCAAAAATACGTTTTTTTTGATCGCATAAATGCGAAAATATTACTGGTAAAATCCCTCGTCTGCCGGAGGGGGCTTTTACCAGTAATACAATTTCTGTAATTCTTACATCTGCGTCAGCATCTGCATCAGGCAACAAAAAAGGACTTAAGCTTGATTGCCTAAGTCCTTGTTATTTATGGTGCGCCTGGAGCGATTCGAACGCCCGACCTACGGATTCGTAGTCCGTTGCTCTATCCAGCTGAGCTACAAGCGCATTAAGAGTTGGCTTTATATCCCACCGTGCGGAATATATCAACCATTTTTTTTTGGCCGATACTACATCACCCTTCTCTCGACAATCATTAATCACTACCAAATCATGCCGGTTTCAGCTATCCTTCTGCCTCTTTATAGGACGTTGATTGTATAATACCAATTCCAAATCAAAGCGCTATTGTCGTTGGCTTGTCTTAGTGAGTTACGAAGTAGTTTTTGCGTTTTTAGGCAGAAACTACTTCGGCTAACGAACTATCCTGTTTATAAGGGCCAGGCTCCTCAACGTACTGCCTGTACGCCTCGCCGCCTTGATTTCATCTTTGATTTGAAATTGGAATAAGAGGCTCATCTGAATGGATCACTTTATTCTGGAAATAAGCGAAGCTGATGTGAAGCGGGAACGGGAGAAATCCCGGGAACTTCGCAAAAGCCGTTGGTGGCAAAACCGGGTTGCTCTGGGACGATGCCACTATTGTGGTGGAAACTTTCCACCGGAAGAGCTGACTATGGATCATCTCGTACCGGTATCGCGAGGAGGAAAAGCCTCTCGCAACAATGTTGTGCCCGCCTGCAAGGAATGTAACAGCCGCAAAAAATATCTGCTGCCGATCGAATGGGAAGAATTCCTGAACAAATATGATCGCCCGGCACCGGAGCCGACTCGTGAATGAATTGAAAAGCCGCTACAAAGTAGTCATCTATGACTGTGATGGCGTTATCCTTGACTCTATTGAATCAAATTACGTTTTTTACAACCGCGTCATGGAATTTCTGGGCAGGCCGGAGATTGACCGTGCCAACAGTGACGCTGGCAGGGTTCTTCATACCTACTCGTTTAATAATGTGATGGAATATTTTTTTGCCGGCGATCCACAGCGTGAAGAGGCTTTCAGGTTTGCCAAGACTATTCACTATCGCGATCTGATGCCGTACATGCGGATGGAGGATGGTTTTGTGGGTGCGCTTGACCAATTGAAGGGGCATACGTCTCTGGCAATCTGCACTAACAGGGCGACTTCGATGGATATGATAATCGAGGATTTCGGCCTGACCGGTTATTTCGAGTGCGTCATGACGGCGTCTCAGGTTACTCATCCGAAACCGCACCCGGAACCGCTTCTGAAAGTGCTGGATTATTTTAAAGCCAGGCCGGAAGAGGCGCTCTTTATCGGTGATGGAGAGGTGGACATGCAAGCTGCCAAAGGCGCCGGCGTCCCCTTCATCGCCTACAAATCGCATCTACCGGGCCTGGCACGCATCCAGCACCATGCCGAGATCATTCAGCATGTGTTGACTACTTTATAGTCGTATTTACTATCTTACCAGTTTCGACAGCTTTTTAAATTCGTCTGACCCGGCCACTTTCAACAATTGGAAAACAACCGATTCCGTGCTTGTCGGAATCGCTCCGGCAAGGGTCATCGACTGAATCGCGGTCAGCCAGTTCTCCTTATTGCGGCTCATGACGGCATCCTTCACAATATGCACATTCAGCCCGGCGTCACGCAGGTCGATAACCGTCTGCAGCACACAGACATGAGATTCCATTCCGGTGACAATAACCTGGGTTCTACCGGTTGATTTGAGGGCGGCGACAAACTCTGCACTGCCGCAGCAGCTGAACGCCATCTTCTCATAACAGGCCGCCAATGCGGCTTTTCCCTTCAATTCAGACAGTGTCGGCCCCAATCCCTTGACATACTGTTCGGTCACCAGAACCGGAATGTTCAGTTCTGCAGCACTTTCCAGCAGTATGCCGATATGTCTGGTCAGTTTTCGCAGCACCTTTTCGTCCATGGCAACACACAGCTTTTCCTGCACATCAATCACAACCAGCACCGCTTTGTCCCGCTCTAGAAAAAAACTGTCTCTTATTGACATCGCCCTCTCCCTTTGTTCTCTGTTGATGTATGGAACCATGCTCTTATCTTTAAATTAGCGCCAAGTGTAACGCAGACCTGGATAATAATCAATGCAGTGTCATCGGTCAAATAAACTCCTGCCGATCTGGCGTATATATTTTATTGTGTGCCGGGATGCATCATGCTACATCAAAGCACTATGTTTCAAAGGGAGGATCACTATGAAAGTAACCGCATTTAACGGCAGTCCACGCAAAGCAGGCAACACATCACTGCTTATTGGGCATGCCTGTGAGGCACTGAACAGGGAAGGGATAACTACTGAAGTTATCCAGGTCGGGGGCGGGAAACTTCACGGCTGTATTGCCTGCTATAAATGCTTTGAGAGGAAGGACAGGCGCTGTGCGGTGACTGATGACCTTGCCAACAGTTGTATCGAGAAAATGCTTGATTCTGACGGTATCATCATCGGTTCACCGACCTATTTCGCCGCGCTGACTCCGGAGACCAAGTCACTGATTGACCGGTGCGGCATGGTGTCCCGGGCAAACGGCGATATGCTGAAACGCAAGGCTGGGGCAGCAGTAGTGGTAGCTCGAAGAGCCGGAGCCATCAACGTTTACGACACCATTAACCACTTTTTCGGTATCAGCCAGATGATTATCCCCTCTTCAAACTACTGGAACATCGGTGTCGGTCGGAACATCGGTGATGTGCTCCAGGATGAGGAGGGGCTGCAAACCATGCAGGTATTGGGAGAGAATATGGCGTGGCTGTTAAAGAAAATTGCCGGTTGATGCAAGGCAGTCAGGGCGTTCCGAGCGGAACGCCCTGACTGAAATCATCTTACAGGAGTGCCTTAGCAGCAGCAATAGCTGCCGAATAATCGGGCTCACCGGTTACTTCGGGAACTATCTGGATGTAGCGAACGACATTGGACGCGTCAACAACAAAAACGGCTCTGGTAAGAAGCAGCAACTCCTTGATGAGCACTCCGTAGCCAAGTCCGAAAGAACGATCGCGGTAGTCGGACAGAGTAACAACCTTGTCAATTCCTGCGGCACCGCACCACCGCTTCTGGGCAAAGGGAAGATCAAGGCTGACTGTCAGCACCACGATTTCTCCCGGCAAAGATGCCGCCTCAAGGTTAAAGCGGCGGGTTTCAGTATCACACACGGGAGTATCAAGGGATGGTACGGCGCTGATGATCTTGATTTTACCGGTGTAACTGACAAGTGACACAGCAGCCAGTCCATTGTCTACAACAGTAAAGTCCGGAGCGGTATCACCCACCTTGAGTTCAGCCCCCAGCAGGGTCATCGGGTTTCCCTTAAACGTAATAATTCCTGTCTTTTCGTTCATGATCAATCCTCCTCTTCAATTTTTATAGACTCTGGCAGCATGTTGCCCTTTTCACCAAAGGCGTATTTGCCTTCAAGAATACCCAAAAACTGCATCACCAGTCTGTACGTAATCCCCCACAACACCGGCTTGTTATCAACGGGGAGAGTGATTGCCGGCACTTCGAACAATTTTTCATCAAAAGCGACACTGCTCCGCTGGTGACGTTCCTGATCTTTCAAGTCGGACAGCGTGACCCAGAAAAGTTCCCTGACCTCTTCATTCAAGACCGGACGACAATTCATTCGGTCAATACCGAAGAGGCAGCAGGAAACGCGCACCGGCAGATTAGTGCCGACAATATCGGATAATCGTCCCAGATAATGCCCCTGGCCCAAATCAATTCCGATCTCTTCAAGTGTTTCCCGGCAAGCCGCCTGACATTCAAGCTCACCCTCTTCGAGCTTCCCGCCCGGAAACGCAATATGACCTGACCAGGGATCAAGATCATGTGCGGCACGCTGAATAAACAGGATTTCAAGGTCCTGATCAGACCGGTTGAGGATCATGGCAACAGAAGCGCGCGTACGATCATCGGTGTGAAGATCAAACTGAAAATCCCTGTGCGCCAGACGTTCAGAAATGCGGTCAAACGACCACGTATGCCGGTCGGCTTTTTCACTCATACTGTTTCATCCTTCACTGAATTTCCTAAAGCCGGCATTTTAAAACACAGAGGCACAGAGAACACAGAGTAATCATTGATTTTTAAACAAAAAAGACGTCTTCATAACGGAGAACAGTATTTTTTGCCTTTAACCATCTAACCTGCTTATGAATCTAAGTTTATTCTCTGTGAGCTCTGTGCCTCTGTGTTGAATCGTTTTTTACAGAACTATGCGTTATCCTCACCATATCACGCGCTATCGTCAAGCACAAATTTCGAAATGCTTTGATATTTCTATCGGCATACTATTTGCTGACTTTTTGGGTTGTTTTTCAACAGAATCGTGTAATGTTATCTGCCTTCGGCTGATACCGTCACTTGACGTACTTATTTTTTAATACGACGGCCACGTTACATAGCGATCTGTCTGTTTTTTCCCGCTATTTTGAGTTTTAATCATGCGAAGTCCGCCTTAAGGCTTAGAGCATGCCAGTAAATCAACATTCAGTGGATTGAATCTTCCTATGGTTTTTTCAAAATTTCTTCTGATACTTATTCTCTACGGACTGTTGTGTTCCGTCACTGCTGCGTCTGCAGAAGAGGACGGATTTAACTGGCCAATTTCCTGTGTTCCGGGAATCGATTGTACCGGCACTCACTTCCGGATCGGTTATCCGGATGTCAGCGGAACCGGGCTCTCCTTCGCATGCGGCAAACCAGGCTATATCGGCCATCAGGGGACCGATATCGTAGTCTCTTCAGTTGAACAGGGTGTGCGGGCACTGGCAGCAGCTGACGGCATAGTGCGCTGGACAAGAGACGGCCTGTTTGACCATTGTCCGAGTGAGACCGAGCACGACTGCGACGAACAGAAAAAAAGCACCCTACTGTCGGACAGCGACAAAGGTGCAACACTGGGTTTTAATGCAGGCAATTTTGTGGTTATTGAACATATGCTTGACAATAGTCGTTATCTGTCGCTGTATGCCCATCTCCGCAAAGGTTCTCTGGCTGTTGCCCCGGGGCAGACCGTTGTACGCGGACAGAATCTCGGCGATGTTGCCAGTTCAGGGAATTCACAGATTCCGCATCTTCATTTTGGTGTCTATATAGCCGACGGAGCCATGTACCGCCCGGTTGATCCATGGAAAGGGGCCTGCAACACCAGCAGCGACGGTTTATGGGCGTCTACGGTGCCTTATCGGTCGGACGAACTCCTTATGGCACATCCGGGACCTAATCCAGCTGGAGATTCGCTGGTGTATCTGCAGACTATTCCGCGCAGTGTGCCAAAGAAGCTTTTTAATTAAGACTCTTCACACTCATTCTCCATCTCCAATGCCCTCAATTTCCATCCTCATGCCGGTTCGCAACGAAGAACGCTTTCTGCAGGCAACACTGGACTCCCTGTACCGCCAAACGTGCTCCAGCTGGGAACTTATTGCGGTTGACGACGGATCGAGTGACCGAACGGCCGAAATTCTGATCGAAGCGGTTCGCAGTGACCACCGGGTACACGCAATCCGCCGCGAAGGAGGCGGGCTGGTGGCGGCGCTCAATGCCGGGCTGAATATCTGCCGGGGAGAGTTGTTGGCCCGTATGGACGGTGATGACATTTGCCACCCCAGACGACTGGAGCTGCAGGCCGCTTTACTTAATTCACATCCTGATATCGGACTGATCGCCAGCGGTTTCAGGCATTTCCCGCGCACCTGCCTCAAACAGGGAATGATCGATTATGAATCATGGCAGAACACTCTTACGGATCATTTTCTCGTAATCCGGGATCTGTTTGTCGAATCGCCCTTTGTCCATCCATCCATCATGACGCGGCGGTCTATCATGGAAAAACTTGGAGGATACCAGGACAACGGCTGGCCGGAGGATTACGATCTCTGGCTGCGCATGGCGGCTGCCGGAGTACAATTTGACCGTCTGCCGCACACGCTCCTGTTCTGGCGGGACCACCCCGAACGCGCTACCCGCACCATGAATGAATACTCGCTGCACGCCTTCCGCTCCTGCAAATGTCATTATCTGCTGCGAGGCTTTCTCCAAAACTGTCATGACATTGTTATTGCCGGTGCAGGTCAGGAAGCACGGGCATGGCAGCGATTGCTGACTGCTGCAGATGTGACGGTTTCCACCTGGCTGGATGTCGATCCAAAAAAAATCGGCCGCGTACTGCACAACGCTCCGGTACTTTCCCCCGAACAGCTTCA
>VFJW01000025.1 GCA_009885845.1 Geobacter sp. | reverse complement strand
GGTTGAATCGGGTTCTTTGCTTTTGCACGGCTGGTATTTCGATATCAGCGTCGGACAGTTGTATAGTTATGTGCCAGAAACGGCTGGTTTCGAACCGCTCGGATGACGGCTGCTTCATGCAACTTAGCGATCCTATTCGAAAGGAGTTGACTATGAGAATGATTGTGATGGTAATGATTTGAACGATATTGCCGGCTCTGCTGTCCGGCTGAGGCTACAACAGCATGCAGACCAACGAGGCGGCTGTGACTGCCGTCTGGGGTGATGTTGTGAATCATCCTGCCAGCGAAACGATCTTATTCGCAACCTTGTTGAAGTGGTCAAGGGATATGCCAAACATAAGGCAGAGACCCTGTCGACGGTTACCGAAGCGCTTGCCAAGGTCGGCTCTTTGAAGGTGAGTAAGGGAATGATATTTGTTCGACTGGTATGTACTGCCAATGAACAACTATATAGATTATTTCAGAGATAAGAATCTACTGGTGATCTACGTCACTCCTTCGTGTACATGACCGCCACCGCCCGGGCATTTCCCTCTCCGACCGCCACCCATCCGTGCGGCTGGCTGGAATCATAATAGATGCTGTCCCCGGTGCGCATGCGAAGCACCTCGTTGTTGTAATGAAAATCCAGTTCCCCTGCCGTGATGTAAATAAATTCTTCGTCACCCTCATGCTTGAAGAAGAGAGAGTCATCCCACGTCCTGTTTTCGAACTCGACCAGAAACGGCTCCATATGCTTATGCCGGAGCCCCTGGGCCAGAGAATGATAGGCGTACGGTCTGACCACCTCATTTGAAGACGAGCGCGGCACCTTTTCGTCCTCCCTGACATCCTCACGTCTCGTCAACACATATTTCTGGCTGTTGTCGGCATCGGCAAAGAAAAAATGGATGTCAACCTTGAGCCCCCTGGCGATCTTGAGAAGAGTGGCCAAGGGCGGGATGACCTGCTGGTTCTCGATCTGCGATAACAGTGGTTTGGAAAGGGTCGTCAGTTCAGACAGTTCCTGAAGTGTCAGCCGTTTCTGCTGCCGGAGGCCTCTGATCTTCTCGCCGATGCGGAATTCCTTGATCTGGGCTTTGATGTCTGTTGGCATATTCACTCCCGTCAACTGTTTGTTTGATAATCTACTTTTACACAAACGGAGCGGCGATTCAATAACAATATTATACTGAATAGAACTATATATTCGGACAGATATCGTACCTGTTTCCTTGACACGTCAACAGAATATGATTACTGTTTCGACAGGTTACCAGACTTTACGCACATAAGGTGTTGTCTCGCATGAATCCTTTGATCCGTCTGCCTTCACTGCTTGCTGCTGCCAGTATTTTGATTGTTGCTCTTGGCGGCTGCAGCGAAAAAAACGAAGCTCCCCTGTTTCTTGAATCGAATCGCAAAGGGAGTGAAGCGGATGCTCCGGTCAAGGATGTACCGACCGATATTCTCTCCACCCAGAAAGCATTCAGCAACGTATCGAAAAAGGTGACCCCTTCCGTAGTCAATATCTCGACAGTCAGTCGAAAAAAGGCCATTCAGCCGTTTTTTGAAGCCAATCCACTTTTCGAGGATTTTTTCGGAGGGCCGCAGACCCGGCGTGACAGGAGCCTCGGTTCGGGTTTTCTGCTCAGCACGGATGGCTACATCGTAACCAATGACCATGTTGTTCGCGATGCCGAGAGCATTCAGGTCAAACTCTCCAACGATAAAATGTATGATGCTAAAGTAGTCGGCAGCGACCCGAAAACCGACATCGCTGTAATCAAGATAACTGCTGTTGATCTTCCTGCCGCGGTGCTGGGCGATTCCGATAAACTTGAAGTCGGCCAGTGGGCAATTGCCATCGGTAACCCGTTCGGTCTTGACCGGACCATGACGGTCGGGGTCATATCGGCCACCGGTCGCTCCAATATGGGTATTGAAACCTACGAGAATTTTATCCAGACGGATGCCTCAATCAACCCCGGTAACTCCGGGGGGCCGCTTCTGAACGTGTATGGAGAGGTGGTCGGCATTAATACCGCTATCGTCGCTGCCGGCCAGGGAATCGGCTTTGCCATTCCGATCAATATGGCTAAACCGGTTTTTTCCCAGTTGATCCAGAAAGGGAGCGTCAGCCGCGGCTACATGGGGGTCACGATTCAACCGGTCACCGATGAACTGGCTCAGTCCTTCGGATTGAAACAGGCTAAAGGCGCACTGGTCAACGATGTTATCAAGGGGGGACCGGCAGAGAAGGCCGGTGTCAGGCAGGGGGATGTTATTACCGGTCTTAACGGCAGCGAGGTTAAAGACCCCTCTCACCTTCAGCGACTGGTTGCCGAAGCGGGAATCGGAAAGGCTGCAAAAATTACCGTCTTCCGCGACGGTAAGGCGCTTGATCTGAGCATCACGCTGGCAAGTGCCGATGCCGTACCAAAACAGCGGCAGCGCGTTGAGCGGGGTAATCGGCAGCAGGAGGGCGAAGCAGATCTGCTCGGACTGGTTGTCGTAAATGCCGAACAGGGAGACGGAGTCGCCGTTGTTGATGCGATACGTGGTGGAGCCGCCGCTGAAGCGGGCATTAAACGGGGAGATGTGATAATGTCGATCAACCGCAAAAGAACCGCCACCACGGCTGAATATACTCGTGTCATCCAGCAGTCGAGCCGTGGCGGGAACATGACGATTCTCGTTCGTCGCGGTGATGCAAGCATCTACTTTGCATTGCGCTTAAAATAGTGCTATAAAGCTAAAACTCTACTCCATGAGGAACATCAACCATGAATATGATAGATAATCCGGATCAGGCAAAACGGCTGGCCAGAGCCATTCTCTCCGACGTGGCAATGTACAACAAGGAAAAAGTCGAGAACGGCATCAAAAACGACAATATTTTTGACGTTCTCCAGGAAGAGATTGAAGAGGGTCGTCAGCATATGCTCTCCCGGGTGTCCACTGATATCAACCCGGATCTGATCTATGAGATTGCGGTTGTTGATGTTCTGATCAAGCGGGCGGGTAAAATAGAATCTTCCATCTGGTAACAAAAGTTTATACTCATTTTTTCTGCGAGGCGTGCCTTTCCCGGCGCGCCTTTGCTGTTTAGTTTCCGATCCGGAAAGGGTGCTTTTCCCTCCTGGCTGCGTCAATCTTCGGCCTTGCTTGTGCAGCGTACTTACGTACGCTTCCGCGCAACTCCTCGATTTCCTTGTCAGGAGAAAAAATCCCCGCTTTCCAGATCGGAAACCAACAGTTTCTCGTCCGGAGTTTCCGTACGGAAACTTTTTAGAGGTTTTCATGAATCATATTTCAATTACATTTTCTCCCGAAAACGAACCGGTCAGAATTGATCTGTTTCTCAGCCGTGAAATGGGCGGCGAATCCCGCGCAATGGTGCAGAGACTCATCGAAACCGGCTGTGTCCTGGTCGACGGCAAACAGGTGCGCACGTCACTGAAACTGAGGGGTGGGGAGCAGATCGAGGTCGATATCCCGCCGCCGCTTCCTGCCGAACCGCTGGCAGAGGTGATCCCGCTGGAGGTTTTGTATGAGGACAGCGATCTGATCGTGATCAATAAGGCGGCCGGAATGGTGGTTCACCCCGGAGCAGGCAACACCAGCGGTACTCTGGTCAACGCCCTGCTTGCCCATTGCAGCGATCTGGCCGGAATCGGCGGCGAGTTGCGACCCGGTATCGTTCATCGTCTCGACAAGGGGACCTCCGGCGTGCTGGTGGCGGCCAAGCATGACCGTGCCCACCATGCGCTCTCGGAGCAGTTCAGCGCCCACACGGTCAAACGCATCTATCAGGCACTGATTTACGGTTCACCGGCGGAGGATACCGGCAAAATAGAGGGGATTATCGGACGCCATCCGACCGAACGGCTGCGCCTGTCCGGCAAGGCAAAAAACGGCAAGCATGCGGTTACCCGCTGGAAGGTGAAGGAGCGCTACGGCAGAATTTCACTGGTAGAACTGAGGCTGGAGACCGGTCGGACTCATCAGATCCGGGTACATCTGACCGAAGCCGGTTACCCGCTGCTCGGCGATCCGCTGTATCCGGATGGAGGCCGCTGCAATAACATTCCCGATACCAAGTTACGAGGCATGATCAATCATCTTGGCCGTCAGGCGCTGCACGCACGTTGTCTCGGTTTCATTCATCCATCAAGCGGTGAATATATCGAGTTTACGACTGAGCCGCCGGAGGATCTGCAGGAATTACTGAGATACCTTCGGAAAGAATAACAGATTTTCCAACCGCAACAACTGTTCCAGGCTCTGGCTCAGATACACCGGGCAGCCGAGCTGTTCCGGCACCCTCAGATCGACGTCAAAGCGATCTCCGACAAACAGCACCTCTTCCGGAGATAACCCGACCTCTCCCAATACCCTGTGTACCATGCCCTCATCGGGTTTTCCGCACCAGGTGTCATCAATAGTAAAGGTGCCGCGCACCAGTCCGTCCAGCCCCAGAATATTCATGATACGCGTTGTCAGGATACGATTATTGTTCGTGTAGATGAAGAGAGAGAACCGCTCTGCAAGTCGCTCGAGCATGCCGATAACCCGTTCGTCCCGCACAAGATATGCTTCCGGCCGCAGGTTTTCTGCAAAGAACCGATGCAGCCCCTGAACACTGCCCCCCAGATACGTACAGACTCCGGAGATGGTCTGAGTCGTGCCACTCTCTTCCGCACGCTTCAGCCAGACAGTGCTCATCAACTCCACCGCCTCTGTCTGGCTGATACCCTTCAGTCCGGCAATATAGGCTACGGAAGCATCCTGAATCTCGGCAGCATAGCGGTCACAGACATACAGGGTTCCGTCCAGGTCAAATACGATTCCGCGGATTTCATGACATGCACTGAGTGACATTTATCCCCCTATCCTGCGTTGGCAGAGCAGCCGCGGAGCCGGTACCTCGCGGGATTGAATCAAAATCTTGAAGGTGTCCCCCATCCCGCCTTCGGGGAGGATCAGTTTTTTGAGGGTCAGGCGGAGGCGCAGTTTTTCCTCTTCGGATATTGCAGATCGCTCGATATCCTTGATTTCCTCGACAATACCGGCCGAGAGGAGGAAGCGGTACTGTTCGCCAAACCAGACGTTTTGCAGACCGAGTTCTTCTCCGCACGTCATGAGAGCCGAAAAATCTACGTGGGCGGTAATATCCTGCAGCCCCGGGCGGAGGAAAGGATTCTCCTCGGTCTGATGGCGGTAATAGCAGAGCAGCGTCCCCAGTTTGCGCCGGGGGGTGTAGAGTTCAGCGGCCGGGTATCCGTAATCAATCGTCAGAATGAAACCCTGCGCGAGCGCTTTCGCTGCCGCTCCCAGCCACTTCGGGGCGTTCAGATTGATTTCGGCCTGCTGGCCCGGATGGAGCTCTACATCAACCCGCTTCAGATATGTTTCCAGTTCCGGGGTGGACGGTTCCCCTACCTCTTCGGTAAACCCGCCATCCGTACAGGTCACATACAGCTCCTTCAGGCCATCGGACGTCATGATCACCCGGTGGGTCGGCAGGGCGTCGATCAGTTCATTGGAGTAGAGGCAGCCGCTGAAGGTAAAACTCCCGGAAGAAAGCTCGTCCGGTGAACGCCAGTCGAGCCGGTCGATATGAGCGGCCAGCATTTCCCGTTGCGCCGCTTCGAGGGTCGGCTCCTGCTCCACCAGCACCAGGCGGAGTCCCTGGTACATCTCCGGCTCGCGCGCTGCCAGAAAATCCATGATATCGCACGCCAGCCGCCCGTTGGCGGCGCCGCACTCCATCAGGGTAAAATCGGTTGGCGTCCCCATGCTGCGCCACATCTGGGCGATCTCGCGTGCAATCACCCGTCCGAAGGCGGCATGCACGGTGATGCTGGTATAAAAGTCCCCTTCGGCGCCGACTTTACGCCCCGGTGAAGTGTAGTAGCCGAGCCCAGGTTCGTAGAGGCAGGCCGCCATGAAGTCGGCAAAGGTTATGCGCCCCTGTTCGCTGATGCGGGTGGTTAGTATGGCGGTGAGTGGTGTTGTTTCAGTTGTCATCTAATGTAAGTACTCCCTGATAGGATGTGGACAAGATAAAATGGACAGAATGCTCAGCCACTTTTTTCAGTTGATACCTGGTTCTTGTCAATGTGTAGACGTGACACGTATGTTTTCACTCACCTCAGGTAGACGACATTGTTTACATGGTGAAGCTGGTCTATATCTTCCGGCAACACATGAAAAACAAGTTCAAATGAAGCATGAGGTTCGTTCGTGTTCGAGGTCATTATTGTCCTCAATACCTGGGATGGGCCACGCCGGGTTTGGTTTCCGTATATAAGGAAAGATTCAGATTTATTTGTAATTCTAACATCTGAGGGTGGCTGTTGCCATGTGCTTGCCTGGGAACTTCTTATTGCTGACAAATTCGCCAAAATCGTACTGACATTAGGTCCCATGATAATAAACTTTACTATAACTGCCTGATTTTGATGCCGTATTAGTCGTCAGTATTTTTATTATCATCTAGCCCTGATAATAAAAAGATGAAATTGTTGTGTGATATTTCCTAGAGACTTCACATACCGCGCGCCTCGTTTATGTATTCACACTAATTGGTACACTGATTCCAATCTGTTGTGCAACAGGGGTATAGATATCCACCTCCTGCTCAGGAGTGTATATCGAAACAATTAAAGCATAACGTGTTCTACTCTCACACTTACCAAGATGCTTTCTTTCCCGCCACCAACCAATGCGAGGATAAACAGCAATATGATGGGAGTCAGCAAGTTCTGCCGCAGAGCCCTGCCAAATATCGGAATGAATTGAGCCTTTATCACGAGATTGACCTATTTCCCCGGTCTCGCGTATCATCAGAGGTTACAGCCATGCAACAAACACGCTTGCGGTCAGGTGCCTGAATTTCAGCCAGACTAATACCTTGGGAAGTTATATCACCCCACAATTCCGGATCATTTTCTCCATGTGCAGGAAGAATCTTAACGGATTCGAGAATGTGATTTACGAACACTGACCCATTTTCAGGAAGGATCTCCATAAGATTACCGTATCCCGAAACACCAGCCATCAAGGTGCCATGCCCGTGGTGGTCGTGGGTTCCCCATCGGGAATCAACCGAATGGCAATCAACGCCATCAAGCATCTGGGAAAGCAGAGGATGACCTTGATTCACACCGGTATCAAGGATGCAGATTGAAACAAGTGATTCCCTGTCTACCTGCAAGCGCTCTGTCAGACTTTCAACCCACTCGGCTTGCTCACGATTAGACAGTTCGGTCCAGAAGGTCGCTGTGCTCTTGGCTTTACGATACTCTGCAATATCATCGGAGAGCCGAGTCAGGTTTTCAAGCTGAGTTCGATTGGCACAGACAAGCTTGATGGTCCTCTCTGGAAATCGAATATAGCCGCTTTTTGAATTTACGTGTTGTTGGGCAAGGAGTTCATCAAAACGATGAATTACGTCCATAGAGTCTGAGCTGAGCCATACTTCGCACCACTCGGGTTCGTCGGAGGGGATTTGTGTACGATCGTCTTGCCAAAAGGATTCTACCAGGAGAGCTTTCTGAATATCGGACATGCTTTCAATTAATGATTTATGCTTATAATTTCCAAAGCGAGAAATTTCATTTGCATACTCTGATATTCTTTTGAAGAAATATTCCTTCTTGCTGTTTGGTACAAAAATAGTAGCAAATGTTTCTGTCGTATTTATTTCTTCGTTCGTAGCACCGTCTAAATGGGTATGTTCAGCTGTCCGTACATTAAGAAGCCGAATCCATTTTGACTTATCTCTACCAGTCTGCGATTCAAGGCTCTTGGTGGCTAAGTCAAAGCCATCTTCGCCTCTGATTTCGAGGTAAATACCACGCTTTGTAACATGATACACAGCGGCTTCTTGCTCAGCATTTTCCCACGCAGAAGCCAACTGTCTGGTTAAAAAAGCAGAATGTTCACCCCTGTTTCGGTTTGGTAAAAAAGAATCGTGTCCCCCTCCACTTGTACCTGTGAATCCCTGTATTTCAGGTGGGTCAGGTAGTACAATATGGGGGAGATTTCCGAGAGGCATTAATTATCACCCCGTTGGCCTTTTCGAGCATCTTGCCGGTTATGAAGTGATTCAAGCAGTGAAAGAGCATTTACTTTGGTTGTATCACTCAGAATAGCCTTTTTGATAGCGTCCCGACACGCTTGATCGATTTCGGCATGGCTCAATCCTTCGCTATCAGCCAGGACAGCCTTCCATACGAATTTAGAAGCTTTGAAAACCCCAAGAACATTCTCTATCAGGCATTTTCGTTCCTCACTCGTTGGCACATCATAGTAAAGCACATCGTCAAAGCGGCGAAAAAGCGCCTGGTCAAGTAACTTGGGATTATTGGTAGCTGCTACAATCAAGCTGTCGGATGTGTCCTGTTCGATAAATTGCAGGAACGCATTGAGAACACGGCGCATTTCACCCACATCATTATCCATTGAGCGCTCGCCACCTATGGCATCAAACTCATCAAAAAGATAAACCCCATGCTCCTGTTGCATCAGATTAAATATCTGACGCAACTTTGCACTGGTTTCTCCCATGAATTTGGTGACTAACCGGTCTACTTGGATAGTATGAAGGGATAAATGCAATTCCTTGGCAAGCACCCGTGCCGTCATGGTTTTACCAGTCCCTGGGGGACCGATAAGCAAGATTTTACGACGGTGAGAGAGTCCGAACGACTTGAGCTTGTTTTGCTGTCTATACTCGTGGATAACTTGCTGAATACGTTCCTGCAACGACGTCTGAATCACCAGGGCTGTTTTGGAAACCTGAGGATCTTCAGTAAGCACAAGCCCTCGTAGATCTTGTGGAAAATTGAGAACTTTTGGGCCACGTTTCTTATGTTCGCGATCAACAATATCACGAATATCATGAGCAAGTGCCGGATGTCCCTGCTTTGCTTCGTGAGCAGCTACCTGCAAAGCAATAGTGAAAAATCTTTCCGTTTCATTACTGAAGTGCGAACGGATAAGAGACTTAATCTGGTCAGCAGTGGCCATGATAAACCTGCCTTTTTAGTGGATTATAAATCATATCATACCTTCTCCAAACGACTCTCGCAACACTGCATGTATCAGCGCCTGCCCCTTGCGCTCGGCGATCTGCTATTCCAATTCTGTTTTATGAATAATGGAGACGCGACCCCAAATATGCTCTTGCCCAACGCCAATTACGGCTTGATATACGCATTCAGCCCGATAGTAACAGGCTTTCCGTCCACCTCGACAGTGGTAACGGTATTCCCCCGCGTGCTGGCTATCACCAGAGTTTTACCAGATGATGATCGAGTCGGTTTTTCCAGATCAATTTCGATGCAGAGTTTGTTGCCTTTGATTTCAACGGTCATTGCCATGATGTTGTCCTCCTTTTGTCGATTGTCATTTCTCACGTATCGCGATCTGACCCTTTGCCCTTCAACTACCGAGAGGCTATTTGGCAAACTGTTTCTGTGCCTCCCGGCGATGATGAGCAGCAGCAATCGCTTGATGGAGGCGGGCCTCCAAAGCTTCACGGGAAGGTAATTCAGTGAGATACTCCGCCACCCGGATACCACTCTGCTCAAGAGCCATCAGCTCGACGGTTTCTTGTTTCTTTCCGGCACACAGGATCAAGCCGATAGGAAGCTCTTCCCCCTCCTTCATTTCATATTTTTCCAGCCAGCGCAGATACAGCTCCATCTGTCCTTTGTCAGCCGGGCGAAACGCTCGCATTTTCAGTTCAATAGCCACCAATCGCCGCAGACCTCTATGGAAAAAGAGCAGATCAAGGTAATAATCGTCATTGTCCACCATGACTCTCTTCTGCCGGGCAACAAATGTAAAGCCTACACCCAGTTCCAGAAGAAAAGTCTCTATTTCTCTCAGAATGGCGTCTTCAAGGTCTTTTTCAATGTAGCGATCAGAGAGTCCGAGGAAATCGAGCAGGTAAGGATCCCTGAAAACCATGTCGGGGGAAAGTTGATCTTCATGCCGCAGTTGGTCAAGCTCGTAGCGAATCAACTCGTCCGGTTTTTTGGAGATAGCGGTGCGTTCGTATAACATGGAGCCGATCTTTTTCCGCAGGGTGCGTACATCCCACTTTTCCAGGCGGCACATTTCGGAGTAGAAGTCCCGTTGAAGCGGCTTTTTCAAGGGTATGAGAGCCAGAAAGTGCGTCCAGGTCAATTGTCGTATCAGCGATACGACAATCTGCTCATCAGGAAATGCCTCCCCAAATTGCATCATGCGCCGAAGATTTTTTTCAGAATAGCTCATCCTCACCGAACCGGCTGATATAAACCTTGGCGTGAATATTACCACTCGGATATGCCTTGATCTCCATTTTGCCTGATTGCAGAAACTCGATAAACTTTCTGACGCCAAGCTCAGTCTCATAGTTATCCGGCGAATGGTCCATCTCGGCGGTCACACTGTCAGAAAATAGTTCCTTCGTTCGCTTGTGAGACTCAAAATCAAGCGAGGTTTGTGAACGGTGGGTATCGATAATCTCAAAAGATTTGCGGTCAACATTCAGGCCGACAAGGATACGGATTTTGTCGATGGATTCAAAGGACTCGTGAAGGTTATAAAAACCGCTGGTGCGGAAGTAGCCGACCAGAACATCGAAAAATTGAGCGTCTTTGAGGGTTTTTTTGAAACGGTCGAGCAGGGTTGAGCCTGGCTCGTTAGTGAAGAAAGTGAGGTCTGTTTGCATGATGGCTCCAAAAGAACCCAGTGGATGCTTAAAATTGAGTATTCATAACAGATTCAGCAAGTATAAGCCACCGGAAACCCTCTTCATTAAAGCGATTACGATGGTATTATTGTCACCAGAAAGCATAACTCACGAGGATGTCATAATACGTCATTAGCATTCACAGCATCACACGATTAAATTGGCGGTATCACCGACTTGAGACGGCACTTGTACGTTCATCATCAAACGTAACCAGCCCTACCAAGCATAGAACGGAGAAAGGCCAGCAAAAATGCCAGCCTTTCTGTCTGCGGAATATTCGATTTTATGGATCATGTCACCACCTTTTTAACCGGTGATGTCCGTTTAACAACAGCCTTCTCCGGCAGCTCCACAAAAAGCCTGCTGCGATACCCGACATCCTCTGCCAGCTTCACTCCAAGAGTGATCGCGCGTTCTGCCTCCGCCATTTTCGTAGAAACAGCCCTCGCAGAGGCGGGCGTCGCAAACGTCTCTATCAGAAGGATAAGCGTCAGCCACTCATGCAACTCCTCAAAGCGTTCCTTGTTAAACCACGCAACGCCGTCGCTGATATGATGCTGTAAAAACGCCCGGCATGTTTCGAGATCAAACAAACCCTGCATCTGTTTCAGATTTCGTGCAGTAACATTCCGCTCGTCCGACCGCCACCATTCCAGCAGCGCAACCAATAGCTCGATAGCACAGCTGCCAAAGTCAGGATCGCCGTCCCGCTGCAGAAACTTCCGCAGAGTGTAGTCAAGACCGCGGCTGACCGGATCAAGATCCGTCTCACGGAGAACAAGCCATGCCAGCAGCAGGGATTGGGCAGCCTGATCCGAAAATCCGGCAGTCAGCCGGAGCTGGAAGGAGCGGGCATCGCTCGCTGACGTCTTGTGGCCACCAAGTTCTGTAAAGCGAGCCAGCTTCTCAACGGCGGCGCTTTTCTTCCGTGAGATCCTCCGTTTCGCTTTGGTGGAAGCAGCACGCGTCTTATCCCCCGGTGGCGGCGCGAGTTCGTCCGTCGCCGCACACTTCAAAAACAGCTCAACCGCCTGCTGCAGTTCTGCTTCTGTTACAGCGGTTTCCCCCGCCTGCCCGTACTCTTTCTGCAGCTCAAAGACAGTGCGAAACGCACTGTTCAACTCGCCATACAGCATCTGTTTGTGTTCTTCTTCAAGCGAGGCAACTCCGGAGCCGTTCAGATGTTCATACAGCTGTCTCCATGAGCCCGCCTTGTCATCACGGATTTCCCGGAAATCCATGAATACATGGAACTGATACTCCTTGAGCTCGACATACAGACCCTGCTCGCGCAGCTCCCGGGTTGAACGGAGATATTCCAGCCCCTCCGTCTGATCCCGGAACGCCAGATAACAATCTTCTTCATCTGGTGCAGCCAGCGCATCGGCAAGGGATGTCCGGTCGAGTCGCCCCTCTTCTCCTTCTCCCGCAGCCAGAAAAGAAACCGACTCCCTGATCCAGCCGGCGGTTGTTGCGTGGCAGTTATGATACAACACCAGCGCCCTATGTGCGCCTGCCCGGTTGGAATAGGCAAAAACATTTTCATCAACCCGGTCTCCGGCGTGGAAGTCATACAGGACAAAGTTCTCCGACCCCGAGAAGAGCCAGCGGCGGCTCAGCAGCGGAAATATCCACATTTCATGCCCGCGGACCAGCCCTTCATCAACCTGCTCGTCCCAGTAGGCACGCTTGTACTCCATACCGTATTTCTCGTGAAAACCTTCGATCTGGCCATGTCCGAACATCGGCAAACCGGGCATGGTTGCCAACAGGACGCAGGCGCCGAAATATTTACCCTGTGAGCCGAACTGGGCAACTGCGGTCTTTTCATCCGGATTGTTCATGAAATTGACGAAGCGCTTGAGAATTTCGTGGTTGAATTCCAGGACGTTTTTGATGGTCGTGCGGTATTTGGCGTTCTCCTCGGTCTTGAGCATGTTCATAAAGGCGCTGTTGTACACACGATGCATGCCGAGCGTCCGGACGAAATACCCCTCCATCATCCAGAATGCTTCGGCCAGCAGCAGTGTGCCGGGGGCCTCGACCGCCACCCGGTCTACCACTTCGCGCCAGAACTCCTCCGGGAAAACAGCATTGAATTCGTCCTTGCTCATGCCATGTTCAGCACGGGACGGAACTCCTCCGCCCAGGCCGCGCAGCGGGAACCAGAGGCGCTGATAATGCTTTTTGGCCAGGGTCATGGCGGCGTCGAAACGGATAATCGGAAAATTGCGGGCGACATGAAGAATGGTCTGAATAACCGATTCACGCAGTTCGGGGATCAGATAATTGAGCTGGGCGGTGTCGTTCCAGGGGATGCTGGTACCGTCGTTGCCATGATAAATGTAACGGGTCCGCCCACTTGTGCGATCATAGTGTTTGAACACCACGGCGGCATCGCTCTTGTTCCAGTAGCCATCCTCGATCTGCAGGCAGACATTGCGGTCGCTGGACAGATCTTCGCCGGTAAATTGATAGGTCGGAAACGGGGGATAATCGGTCTGCACAAACCAGTCCGGATGCTGGACCACCCAGCGGGAATAGATGCCGGTGTGATTCGGCACCATATCGCTGGCCAATCGGATACCGCGACGGCCGGCACGTTCCCGCAGATTGGCCAGTGCTTCCCAGCCACCGAGATCGGCGGCCACTTCGTAATCGAAGAGCGAATAAGCCGAAGCAATTGCATCCGGATTGCCGCAGATCTGCTTGATCCGCTGCGACGCGGGAGAACGTTCCCACAGGCCGATCAGCCAGAGGCCGGAAAAACCGCACGCCACCATTCGATCAAGCTCGGCGTCAGGAACCTGATCAAGCCGGGTTATCGGAATTCCGTGGATACTGCTCAACTGGTCGAGCCAGATATAGACCATCTTGGCCATCAGGACGACATGTGCCATCCAGCCGGCATCAGGTGAAAAATGTTCATACGCGGGATAATCGAACCCGTGAAAAACGGCGTTTACCCCTGATGCCGCAGCATGATCACCGCCAGGGTGCCCGCCATGCCGAAACTCCAGTACCGGTGCCGGACCCGGTTCACCACCACCGCCACCACGCTCCATCTGCTCTTCCTGGAGAATATCAAAAGCGATCTCCACTTCCAGCAGCAGATCCTCTGGCAGAATATCCAGCCACTCCTGCCGGAGGAAAGCGACCTGACCGGCAATCGATTCGGGAGAAGCGGTGATCGCCGCCATAAGGGCCTCAATCAGGGTACACCCTTTTTCGACAAGAATCGGGCCATCCTTCAGCGAACGATCAAAGGCCTGAATAATGCTCACGTAATGAGACGATGCAGCCAATGGCCGATCATCCACGAGTTCCCGAAAGCTTTCGACTGCCGGATTGGCGGCAGCCAGACGCAGCAGCAGCATTTCCCGCAGCAGTTGGTGAGTATGCAGGGGATCGCTCAGACTGTCAGCCAGCCACCGGTCCGGGCTGACCCTTTTTTGCAGAACCGGAGCCGGCGGAAACAGCGCAACAAAACGTTCTGCCGTTGACCGGAGAGCTTCTCCGGACGGATCGATTCCTGCGGTTTTCACGGCATTGATCAGGAGAGAAGATTCCGGAGCGTGAGCGACATTGTCGATAAGGTAGCGTAATGCTTTCTGCAGAGAGGCGTACAGATTCAGTTCGCCGGCATGAACAACCGCAGAGCCGGGCGAACGGCTATTGTTCAGTTTGAAAGCAAGCTGCCGGAAAAACTGTATCCGGGGGATGCCGCGTTCTTTAATGCCGCTTGAAAGCGGTCCAAGACCGAGGGAACGCCAGTGGTGGGCAGAAATCTGTATATCGTAGGGGAAATAGGAATCTGTACCGCTCGGAGCTGTCATGATGTTTCCAGTCGCGGATTGCCGGGATGTCAGAAATATGCGATTACTGTTTAACAGGTGGTTTAGCACTCACCGGTGCTGCCCTGGTTCCTGCAGCCGCTGGTTTGGATGCTGACTTGGCGGTGCCTGCTGCTTTTGTTTTTTTGGTACTTTTTTTACTCTTTTTTGCCTTACTCTTTTTCCCTTTCGTTATTTTACGCGGTTCCGGATTGAATTCGTCACGAATGTTATTAAGAAGGATGGATGTTTCCTCCAGAGAAGGGTCCGCTTTTTTCGCTGCTTCAAGAGTCTCCTTGGCTTCACTCAATCGTCCGGTTTTCATGTACAGTCGACCGAGCGCATTGAGCGCCCGGGCATTATCAGGCTTCAACTCGATAGATTTTTTATACGTACCGATTGCATTTTCATATTCTTTTTTAAAATCATAAATCAATCCCAGCTTGTAGTGATTGATCGGGTCGTCAGGACTCAATTCGACCGCTTCTTTGAGCAAAATTGTAATATCGTCATACTGTTTACTTTTCACATAAATTGAAATGAGTGCCGTGCGTGCCTCGTAATCTTCTTTATGAATGGTAAGTGCTTTTTTTAAATGTTCAATTGCTTTCTCGTTATCCCCTTTTTGGGCGTACACGGCGGCAATCTCCCGATTGGCATCGCCATCATTCGGGCTGTAGTTGAGTACGGAGCTGTATGACGACAGAGCCAGACCCGATTCTTTGCTTTTGGCAAATATTCGTGCAAGTTTGAGATGGATATCCGGACTTGCGGGGCGCAGTTTGAGAAATGCCGAATACTGTTCCACCGCTTCCTGAAACAGTCCGCGGGAGAACCGGATATCACCCAGACGCAAATGCGCTTCAGCGTTGGACTGATTAACTTTGACGGCCCTTTTGTAGGCTACCACCGCCTCATCGATCTGAGTTTTCTTTTCGTAGAGGATTCCCAGATTGAGGTATACGTCGCTACTGGTGCTGTTGCGATGAGCCGCCTCACGATAGGCTTCCATGGCTTCTGCATCCTTACCCGCAGCCCGGTAGATATGACCGAGCTTTTCGAATGAAAGCGTATCATCGGGATGCTCCCTGATAACGGCTTTCAGGCTTTCGATTTCCTTGTCCGCCCCACCTGCATCCGCCTGGCCGGCCGATAGTGGAACATTCTGCGGGAGCTTACTTTTGCCACCCAGTAACGAATGGTAGGCGGCGAGTTTGGCATCGCCCTTGTTTTCGTACGCGCCGGCCAGCATCAGGTGAATGTCACGATTCTGCGGTGCAGCAGCCTCGCCCCGCTTCAGCTGTTCAAGTGCCGCATCAAGTTCGCCCCGCTGCAGGTTGATCCCTGCGATACCGATATGAGCCTTCGCCGAACCGGGGTCGACGGCCAGAGCCTTTCGATATTCAACTAACGCTTTATCGTGTTGGCCTGATGCACTGTAGATTTCTGCCAGCTCGATAAAAATTGCCGCATCGCCGGTCAGCTCACGCGTCGCCTCATTATAATGATACGCCGCCAGCGGATAGATTTTTTGAGCGGCAAAAATTTTCGCCATTGCTTTATGGTAGTAGGGGGTGGGTGTCGAAGCGAGTCCTCGCGTCAGTTCAACCGATGCCTCATCATTCATCCCTTTCTGCGCGTAGAGCAACCCCAGATTGCCGCTTGCCCGGCCAAAAGAAGGAGTTTGCTGCAGGACACGACGGTACTCTTCAACAGCACCATCAAAATTGCTCACCCGTTCCTGCTGGAGAGCCTTGACAAAATGGGCGGCAGCGCCATCCGGACACTGGGCTATGATTTTTGCCTCAGCCTGACGCAGCTTGGTCTCATCCCGGACAGTATGTAGCGTGCCCGCGTTTTCAAGCGCATCTTTGCAGGGATCAGAGCCGAAACCCCAGTTAAATCCGGTTAAAAGGAGTACGGCGCTCAGCAGTAACGTATATGTTTGCAGGATTTTCATAACCGGTGGTTTCCTTTTAGCAAGTTAGTAAGTTGTTTTCTGTTTTTCTGGCAGAAAATAACTTCGTTAACTTACTTATCCTGTTTATCGGGGCATTTCAGTCGGTAGTGCGGCGGGATTATACACACGAGTCGACACTAATTCAATAATTTAAGGTTGTATCAGGGTAACACACTGATTATGCTGCACAAAGTGTTCGCTCTGGGTGATACTCATTCAGAGGTTTCAGAAATAACATTGCGGCACGAAGGCAAGATGCCCTGAAAAGCGGAAGTCTTGATTTTATTACCCTGAAATAGTACTATCAATTTTTAAATTTAGCCTGAAGGATACGTAACTCGAATGATTCGTACCATTCTCACTTACCCGAACCCCGCACTGAAAAAAAAGTCCGCGCCGGTAACGATTATCACCGATTCGGTCCGTGATCTTGTCAAGGATATGGCCGAGACCATGTATGATGCTCCGGGAGTCGGCCTGGCAGCCCCCCAGATCGGCGTTCATCAGCGCGTCATTATAATTGACATCTCCGGTAAAAATGAGCCGCCCGACCTGATTGTCGCAATTAACCCGGTCATTGTTCTTGGAGAAGGAGAAGCCTACGAAGAAGAAGGGTGTCTTTCTGTGCCTGACTATGCCGCAAATGTCAAACGGTGTGCCCGTGTCATCGTCAAGGCGCTCAACCTTGAAGGGGAAGAGTGCACCTGGAAAGCGGAAGATCTCCTTGCAATAGCGTTTCAGCACGAGATAGACCATCTTGACGGCATCCTGTTTGTCGACCATCTCTCGGCGCTCAAGCGCGAGCTGTTCCAGCGTAAAGCCCGCAAAGCGGCTGAGGCGAAACGATGACCGGCTGGCGAATCATTTTCATGGGAACGCCCGATTTTGCCTGCCCGACGCTGCAGAAACTGATCGAGCGCGGAGAAAATCTTGTGGCTGTTGTTTCGCAACCGGACCGGCCCAAAGGGCGCGGGCAGAGATTGGCGCCGCCACCGGTAAAGGAGTTAGCCGAAAATAACGGCATCCCGGTGTACCAGCCGCTCAAAGTTCGCCAACCGGAGTTCGTTGACATTATCCGCGAACTGAAACCGGACGTAATTGTGGTCGTTGCCTTTGGCCAGATTCTGCCCAAAGCGCTCCTCGACATTCCCGTGCATGGATGTATCAACGTCCATGCCTCCCTGCTCCCCCGTTATCGGGGTGCTGCGCCGCTCAACTGGTGCATCATTAACGGCGAAGCGGAGACAGGTGTAACCACTATGCTGATGGATGTCGGTCTCGATACCGGAGATATGCTGCTGGTTCAGAAAACTCAGCTTGATGAGAACGAAGATATCGCCTCACTGCATGACCGCATGGCAACCATGGGGGCTGAGCTGCTGGCAGAAACGCTCGACCGGCTCGTGATTGATGACCTTGTACCGCACCCGCAGAATGACGCCGACAGCTCTTATGCCTCCATGCTCAAAAAAGAGGATGGCGTTATCAACTGGTGCTCAGACGCCCGCACGATCCACAATCAGGTGCGTGGGCTGGCGGTCTGGCCGGGCGCCTGCACGACCATTGACGGTCAGACTTTGAAAATATTCCGTACCCGAATCGGCGAAGGGTCCGGTGTCCCCGGAACTGTGTTGCAGGCGGCAAAGGGCTGTTTTGAAGTAGCCTGCAAATCCGGGTCTCTTTTTCTGCATGAACTGCAGCTGGCAGGCAAGAAGCGCCTTGACTGCACCAGCTTTCTGGCTGGCTGCCCGGTCTCTGTGGGGACTCTGCTGGGAATCGCACATTCTGAGGACTCACTACTGTGATTAAAGCGCCCGAAACAGCAGCACCGCCCCGCAAACGGCTCTTTGTCACCCTGATGGGGGTGACCTGCCTGATTGTCGTCGCGGTCATCTTTCTGGCCTGGTGGATACCCAACCGCGGCCTGGCCAATATTCACCCGAACCTGCCGCATCTGGTCGGCATTATCATGGTGGTTCTTTCCGGCATGGCAATACTCGGAACCGGTTTGCTGGTTTTAACCACCGCACTGGGCAAGGATATATTTCTGACCCGTTTCATGCGTCTGGTGGTGATCAAGTTTTTACTGCCGGTCATCGAATTTGTGGGGAGGTTGTTAGGACTCGACAAGGATCGTATCAGGCAGTCTTTTATCGCCATGAACAACAGTCTGGTAATGTCTCAGCGGATGAAGGTAAAACCTGATCGAATTCTGGTACTGCTACCGCACTGTATCCAGTTGTCTGACTGCGAAATCAAAGTGACCGGTGACATCAATAAATGTGTTCACTGCGGGCGCTGCAGCATCATGGGGCTGGTTGCAATCGGGCGGAAATACTCGGTCGATATTTCGGTGGCTACCGGTGGTACACTTGCTCGTAAGGTTATCGTGGAAAAACGACCGAAACTGGTGCTGGCAGTTGCATGTGAGCGGGACTTGACTTCCGGAATAAAGGACTGCTACCCGCTGCCGGTCATCGGCATCCTCAACGAGCGCCCCTTCGGCCCCTGTTTCAATACTGTTGTTGATGTGTCGAAGATTGATGAAGCTTTGGGACAAGTGCTTCAGATGGATGAATTGCCATAATACTTGAGTGAATATACATTGAAAACAACCCTGCAAACAACCCTGCAAACGAGGGTTGCGTTTCATACACCTTTGGTGATAAAGTTGTTTCAATTCAGATAGATCGCGTAGGAGTTGCTAATGTCTAGCGCACAAAAAACAAAATATGTTGTTGATCAGCGCCCACCGGTTACCCTTACAGCCAAAGCCAGAGAGCAGCTTGCTGCCGCCAAGCCATCGACCAAAGTTGCTTCATTTGCCAAGATCGTCGCAACACTTGTCTCAACACCGAATACAGCTCTTAAACGCACTGCTATCGCTGAACTGATCACACTCAAACCGGGAGACAGTTCAAAAGCAATAAGCGCTAAAGAAGCCGCCTGCTTCTCTTTCAACCCTTCTGGAAAAAACAACCCGAAAAAGCATATGTCAAAGGCAGCCTGATTGGTTCTCTCTCTTGAGCAGCCAGCCTGGTCGGCACTCTCACCTGGTGCATTTACCGGGAAATATTTCTACGACTCATCCTTTGACGGCGACTACAATCGGGTTGTTGCCAGTGCAAAAAGCGCAAGAAATGACCAGACAAGTATTCATCGCCTGATTGACGATCAGGGTTCTCAGTATGGTTTTATTGCAATCTCCATAGCGGTGTCAGAGAACAAACCCTGTCTTGTCATTAATTATCTCTTCGTTTCCCAGCAATACCGCAGCATCCGCTACCCTGAACTCAAAAACAAGAAAATTGCCGATATTCTTATTGGTTATGCCTATCAAATTGCAACCGAAGCGAACTCTGTTTGATTTTGATCACCTTGAGGATGCCCCGGAAAGGGCGCGAAAAATTGAAGAGTTGGTGAAGGAATTGGGTGAAAGAGACCAACAGGTATTATTCAGAATTGTTGAGGTGTTTCGGGAAAATCAAGGACATGTAAGTTAAATGTTAGCGACAAAAGAGCCGGAGTTGAGTTCGTGTAACCTTACCCGTACGTCAAACTGAACAGAATCCCTTTAAGGGGCCCAGCGATCCCGATGCTCTGCACTGAAGCACACGTTGCGTTACGCGGTGAATCTGCTAACACAACCTACACTTTCAACTTCAAACAACTGAACCATCACTCAGATCCTCGTTTCACCAACCGCCCGCGCAGATCTTCCACAACAATTCCCCGCGAACCATTTTCATCGCAGGTAACCAGCTCAACCCTGCCACCCGCTCGTTCCACATAATGAGAGACCGCGCACGACGCCGGAAGTGCTAAGGGGACGTAGTTAATTTGGTTAACCTAGTTTCTATCGCTGGAAATAAGTTAGCAAACTTAACAACGTCCCCTTGGTTTGTTCTTTCGGTGGCTACCGGCGGCACACTTGCTCGTAAGGTTATCGTGGAAAAACGCCCGAAACTTGTCCTGGCGGTTGCTTGCGAGCGGGACCTGACTTCCGGCATCAAGGATTGTTACCCGCTGCCGGTCATCGGCATCCTCAACGAGCGCCCCTTCGGCCCCTGTTTCAATACTGTTGTTGATGTGTCGAAGATTGATGAAGCTTTGGGGCAGGTGTTGGAGTACGAAAATCCGGTGGTTTCAAACAACTGAATAATCACTCACCTCACCTGTTCACCAGATATTTTCCGGTCGTGTCAGGCGGGTTTATGCCGTAACGCGACAAGCACGCTGCTCCAGAGATAATCCTCAATACCCCCTCATCAAACAGATTGCCAAAAGTAACATATTTTGTTATAAAGGCACTCATGGAAAAACTGCGGCCACATTATCCGTTACTCGAGATCATCCAGCTTGCGTCCACTCCGGAGTCAGTTGTTTTTACGACGGTGGCCCGCAAAGGTGCAGCTAATATCAGGATGTCGGTTGCTGATATGTTTTCTGTTTTAACCACTCTATCTATGCGTGATTTCTATAAAAGCATGACAAGCTACACCGATCATACATGCTGGCAAGATGTCTATCGCCCTGTATTTAATGGAATACCTCTGTACCTGAAACTGACCATCATACCTGAACACAACCTTCTGATTGTGTCGTTTAAAAGGAGATAGAACAATGAAATGCCCCCTCTGCGGTAAAGGAGCCCTCGTGTCCGAAGTTCGGGAAGAAACCTGCGAATACCTTGGCAAGAGTATAACAATCACAATGCCGGGTAAATACTGCAACCGTTGCAGTGAAGGAATCTTTTCCGCGCATGAAACCGAGTATTACCTGGAAACGGTTAAAGCTTTTCGCGCCCAGGTTGACGCCGATCCGCTGCCACCGACTGAAATCCGCAAAGTTCGCAGGCGTTTGAAGCTGACTCAAAAAAAAGCCGGTGAAATCTTCGGCGGTGGTATCCGCGCCTTTTCCCAGTATGAGCGGGGCATTACCCGCCCCGGCAAGGCGGCTGATACCCTTCTGCGCCTTCTGGACAGGCATCCGGAACTGCTGGTTGAAATCACAAAGGCTGCTTGAATGCGGGCTTGCCGCACTGGGTGATGTGTTGAGGGTGAGGGATGCCGAGAGCTATAACTCGTGGTATTCGCGTCATGGATAGAAGATAACAGAGTCTTGATGTCACCGGAATACTACGACCGGTAAAAACATATGTCACTTTTTGTGGCAGTCTTTGCAGCCGATCGGACCTTTTTTCATGTCTACGTGGCACCCTTTACAGGTTTTATGAGCCCAATCTTTACCGATATTTCTTGCGTCAAACAGAACAGAAATCAGTGATCCGGGATACTCTGCACTGAAGTCTATTCACCGGTTCACCAGCTTCCCACGCAGATCTTCCACAACAATTCCCCGCGAACCGTTTTCATCGCAGGTAACCAACTCAATCCTGCCACCCGCTCGCTCCACATAGTGAGAGTCCGCTCCCGGTGCCAGCTTCGGGAGATATTTCCCGCTGATATCTTCATAAAGATCCACTTTGTAAAGCTCGGTGCCTTTTTCCCAGCCCCACTCTCCACCAAGATTGATAATTCCGTCATTTTCATACACTGTTGTGGTACCTTCCGGATTTCGGAAGCCGACGTAATACTTCCCCTCCTCCTTGTGATATACCGCCGCATTCATCGGAAGTGCCCTGTTATCAACAACCTCGGTGAATGTTTCTCCCCGAATCCGGAAACATTTTTCAGCTTTGCATAGAGCCCATTCGGAGGTTATTTTGTCTGGACTGTGGGTAAGGATCGTGCGCTCTTTTTTCAACGATGTATGCTTCAGTTGGCGATAGTCAGTATGAACAATGCTTTTGCGTGTGGCAATATCATGAATGACCACTGCATCTTCAAATGAGGCCAGCGCCTCATGGTAGCGCTCCCGGCTCCAGGACCGCTCGATATAATCATTGATGTCGCCATAGATGACAGAAGCGGCTTCAAATTCGCTGCAGGTACCACTCAAGCGCTGCGGATGTTTTTCGCTGTGCAGTGCCTGCCACAATTTGGTGTCATGGCACGTGTCACCGCTGAAAACCAGTGACTCCGCTGCAGTCCTGAATCTCAAGCCGATACTCGGCACGCCATGCCAGACCGGTGCATTGATCGCCTCAATCGTATACCCGCTCGGATCGTGATAGATATTCTGATCCTTCTCGTAAAATGTTGGCGATGAAAAGGGGTAGAACTGCTCGGGTTCCACCCATTCTTGGTAATCGGGGTCCTTGAACAGCAGTCGCGGGGCACCGTTTTTCGCACTGATGACAATTTTAGCCTGTTCCGGACCGATAATCTCGCCATGCACGTCTACGACGACCAACATTGAGCCACCTGCACCGGTGTCCTGTCGTAAAACCCGGTATTTTGCCCGGGGACCGAGAGGTCGGTAATCGATATATCCCTCATAATCAAGATCAATGATCCTTCTGGAATCCGCGCTGAGGCTGGTATTAAGTGCGGGACCTGAAGAGATCAGCAACCCTTCGTTGATAACTTCCGAGGTAAACACAGGGAGTTTATGTGGTACGTCGGGAGCATACAGATTGAAGAGTGAGAGGTCGGTAAACCAGCGTTTATGGTCGTCGTGGCAATGGGTTATGATCAGTCCCTTGATGGCCTTGAGCCCATGTCCGCCGATCTGCTGAAACAGCGGCGAACCGCAGTCGACCAGAAAACTGCTTTCACCGATGCTGACCTGATAGCCGATACTCTTTCCCATAGCTGAAAAGGGGCCGTAGTCTCCAAGTACCCGGACAAAAATCCCTTCTGAAATCATCCTTCTCCTCCTTTGCTGGGACGACCTGAGGGATCGTCCTGATTTTGACGTTGGTGTTGGTTTCGATGTAATGATTAAAATTGTTGCCGATTGCACCAGGGTAAGCCCCCGGCATGCCCCTGATATGGGAGAACCGTCAGTGGCGTTTACAGTAATTTCTAACGTGGCTTAGCGAGAGCAGTTTCCCCGAACCGGCCAGAGATAACACGGCCTACTTTCCGGTTTCGCCGTGACTTTTCCGCTAATCATATCAGCTGTCCAGATATCGGTCGGTGACTGACGGGTTGATGTCCAGCATTCGTAGTCACGCACGTCGATGAAACCAACCTGACGCAACTTCTGGTACACACTGAACAACTTTTGTCTCACGGCCTAACACTGCTGCATTGTTTTTTTGCTGGAGAACGAGAATCCTGTCAACAACCCCCATAACTATGATGATGTCTTTACCTTCAAGGACCCTGCTCCTGGGCGGATTGAATTCATACGAACCTGCTTCATTGGACAGCGCCACCACCGTAACTCCTTCCACATCAAGCAGCCCCGAGTCAGCCAGCGATATATTCAGCAAAGGAGAATCGGCAGATACATGTATCTCTTCCACTCTGATGGTTGTATCTTTTGAGCGAAGCATGACATCAAGAAAGCTCACCACCGAAGGCCTGATCATTTGTGACGCCATGCGCATCCCGCCAATAAAGTTAGGCATGACAACGTAATCTGCCCCGACCTGTCGTAGCTTCCGTTCTGATTCTTCGTCTATGGCTTTGGCAACAATTTTGAGTTCCTGATTGAGACCTCTGGCCGAAACGACCACAAACAGGTTGTCAGAGTCGGCGTGGAGTGCTGACATCAAACCTTCGGCCTTATGAATATTCGCTGACTCCAGAACAGCATCATGGGTTGCATCCCCTTCAATATTGAGGATGTTTGCGTCATTGAGTTCCTTGATCTTGTGCGGGTCTGAATCAATAACGACAAAGCTGCGACCGGTTTTAACCATCTCTTCGATAACATACTTTCCTGTCGCGCTCATGCCACAGAGGATATAATGATTCTCAAGTTTGGCAATGCTTTTATTCATTTTCCGTCTCCTCAAAACATCGGTGAGCTCGCCTTCAACTATGAATGCGGTCAAAATTGACAGGCCATACATCAAAGTCGCTGATCCACACAGAATAAGGAATATCGTAAAAACCCGCCCTTCAAAGTTAAGGGGGTGAACTTCCCCAAATCCAACGGATGCAATTGTAATCACGGTCATATACAACGAGTCAAACAGATTCCATCCCTCAATCAGGAAGTAGCCCAATGTCCCGACGCAGATTACAATAACAAACGCCGATAGTACTCCCAGCAAACGGTTATGAATCATGGTTTGCGCCCCTTGAACGATAAAACGTTAACTAATTACAACAAATGTCGAACATACGTTTTCAATTGCGATAATGGCAGGATTGTATTGTTCTCACAACCAAAGTTATTATTTCTTTTTATTGATCCAACGACTTGCGTGAACAGCGGCGGCTTCAGCCCGCAATTTCAGCCTGATTGAAACCTTCGCTTGTTCTCTGCCTTTCATAATTTAAAAGTTGATACCACTGCTGACCGTTTTATCAGAGAGTGCCTGTGTGCAGGCAGTGGCTACTGATTCCAGCCAATACAGCAGGCCGGGACTTCTGATCTCGATACGATCCGTGAAGATAGCAATATTGACGGAATCATACTCCCGGTAATCCCGATGACAGAAGGCATTGATAATCGCTTCACGAAACGCTTCGCGGTCAATCTCCGGAACATCTACCCACAATTTTTTTCTTGACATCCGTCAGTTGATTAGCATATTAAACCTAAAAATATCTAATAAAAACTGGTGCTGGCTGCTTTTCCCGGAACGTTGATAATGTCAGGAGACATCAAAGTACCATGTTGACGCGTTGTGCCCGGCATTTGTCGGTAATTGCATTTCTGAGGGGGAGAAGATGTTCAAAATAGCTCGGAGTTGTATTATTCCCGTTTATTTCTGCTGCCTCATATCCATTGCCGCGTGTGGCGGCGGTGGAGATCCGACTACAACTATAACTCCAACCGTAACTCCTCCTGTTACACCTCCTGCTACTAATGGCACTGTGTCACTGAGCGGTAAAATTACCTATGATTTTGTTCCTGCAACTTATAGCGTAACAACAAAAACGGGAAAGCTTGATTTCTCACAGACAACTGCCAAGCCGGTTCGCAATGCATCCGTGAAGGTTTTACAAGGTACAACCATTCTTGTAACGACAAAAACGGACGATACGGGCAATTACCAGCTCAGTTACACGCCAAGCGGCACCAGTCTACTCAAGCTTGTGGTATATGCAGAGTCCGCTAACCCGCCAATCCAGATTGCAGACAATACCGATGGAGGTGCCGTTTGGACGATGTATGACACTCTTGACGGTACCAGCACCACCAAAAATCTTCATGCCGCTTCTGGATGGACTGGAACGGATTATGTTGATGCAAGCCGTGCCGCAGCCCCATTTGCCATACTCGACTCCATGTATTCAGCATCCAAAGCCTTCCTGGATGTCAGAACGTTCACCTACCCTGCTCTTACCGTCTACTGGAGCCCAAAAAATACGTCTCAGTCTGGTGACAAAACCCTGGGGTTTATCACCACTTCACATTACAGTAGTTCTGTAAATGCCATCTACATTCTCGGTAAGAACAAGGTTGATACCGATGAATTTGATAAACAGGTTATTGTGCATGAGTGGGTCCATTATTTTCAAAGCAAACTGTCACGTTCCGACAGTCCGGGCGGTAGCCACTCAAGCGGCGATATAGCCGATCCGAGACTTTCATTCGGCGAGGGGAGTGCCACCGCAATTGCGGCAATGGTGATGAACGACCCTCTCTATGTTGACTCCCTTTGGAGTGGCGCCGGGACACTGTACGCTTTCGGACAAAGTGTGGAGACGGCTCCCAGCCCTACCGACGACCCGAATCCGGGGGTCTTCTCTGAAAGCAGCGTCATCAGGCTGATGTACGATATATTCGATACCGGCACAAACGAATCATACGATCAGATCGGTGTCGGGCTGGGAACGTTTTACGATGTTATGACCGGTTCGCTGAAAACGACTGATGCCATGGTTACCATCGGCCCTTTTATCTCCGGTCTCAAGCAACAGTCCGGCGTTAGCAGTTCGGTAGTAGATACTCTGTTGCTGCATTATACTGTCGGCGCTATTACAACCCAGTGGGGGGATGGCTCAGCCTCCCTTCGTGATATGTATACCGATGTAACCTCATTCCCCTCCACAAAAAGCATTCTGTTGGGAGGAGGCAATCCGTTTAATTCATGGCAGCAAAACCAGTATTATGTCTTTACCGGAAATGGCGCCCAGGTTACGGTTTCGGCTACATCTGCTGCCTATGATGTAGGAATTGAGGTTTTTCAGGCGGGGACAAGTCTCGCAACAGCTGATAAGTATTTATCAGGAACTGAAACGCTAACGCTAGCAACTGAAGCCAACAAGAAATACGTGGTTGTGCTTACCGGTTACAAGAGTACTACGGGAGATTACACCGTGACCACGGTCTTTACAAGTCCATAACAAAATTCAATGAAAAAAGGAGCGCATATGTATCATCGTATAGCAGTTGCACTCGTAGTTATTCTGATCGCTGTGCCTGTTGTTGCAGGGTGTTCCACGGCAAAACCGATGGTTAACACGTCAGGTGAACAGACTCGAAAAGCTTTATCAGCACCTGTGAATGTCAATTTTCAACCGGGAGTGAATTCAGGGTATGTATATGTCACTTTTGACGCCGCTGCGACGGATGTCAACATTAACGTCTATGGAGTGGACGGCTTGAGAGTCACCAGCGTCCCGCAACCAATCACCCTGGCAACATTTGCCAAGAGTGATACGACCGCATTTGAGGTTACCTATACTCCTGGCATGAACCTTTCACACCTTGTGGTAGCTATTTCCGGGAATTTCAACGGCGCATTGCGCAGCTCCACTTTGAGTTACGCGATTGGAAAACCATCCAGGGAACAGCTAAAGCCTGTCGGAACGCCTATGACTGATTCTGACGGAAAACGAATCAAGCTCATGCCTGGCGAATAGAGAGTTAAGTATTGGCACATGATGTAGAAGCTTATGGCAGGACGTTGTTTGTTGATAGCCTGATTCCGGCAAACAACGTCCGATATGTTTCACCGGTTACTCCCCTTCACGGCTGAAGCGGTATCCAACTGCACGCACCGTCTGAAAATGCTTCGGGTGTGAGGGATCAGGTTCAAAGTATTTACGAAGTCGGACTATGAAATTGTCCAGTGTTCTGGTCTCGGTGTCACTGCTGTACCCCCAGACAGATTGCAGCAGATCACTGCGATGAACGGCTTGCCCCTCTTTCTGGAAAAAAAGTGACAGTACGCGCACTTCCATTTCGGTCAGATCAATCTCCCCCTGGGCCGTTCTGGCCCGATACGAAAGCAGAAACACCTCATTGTCGCCAAAACGGTACCCCTCCTCCACCGGGTCCGGCCGATACCATGAAGAACGCCGCAGCATCCCTTTGACCCGCAGCAGAAATTCCACCAGATTGAACGGCTTGGTGAGGTAATCATCGGCGCCGTTTTCCAGTCCTTCAACCCGATCGGCATCTTCAGAACGGGCGGTCAGCATCAGGATGGGAACCCGTGGGTCGATTGCCCGAATGGCGCGGCACGCGTGAAAACCATCCATGCCGGGGAGCATGACATCCAGAATAACCAGATCAAAACGCTCGATTTCTATAGAACCCAAAGCCGGTTCGGCAGAAGCAAAATGGCTGACCCGGAATCCTTCTTCTTCCAGATTGAAACAGATGCCCCGTGCCAGATGAATTTCGTCCTCAACCAGCATGATATGTGGCTTGTCGTCAGTCATCACATCGCCTCACGCAGCAGGAATTTTTATGTTAAACGTGCAGCCCTTGCCACTCCCGGCACTCGTCACGCCGACCGTGCCGCCATACCCTTTGACTACAGATTCCACAATGTAGAGCCCGAGCCCTGTGCCGCGCACATTTCCGCCCGGAGGCTGGGCCCGATAGAATCTTTCAAACACTTTTTTCAGCTCTTTCCGGTCAAGACCCCGCCCCTGATCCTGAACCGAAAGGTGCAGCGCTGTCTCGGCTTTGAACAGCTTCACTGATATGTCAGGGCTTTGCGGTGAATAGAGCACCGCATTTTCAAGCAGATTACGCAGCACCATACTCATCTCTTCCGGATCAACCAGTGCCTTCAGCCCCGGTTTCGCATCGAAAGAAATACTCCCCCCCTGCGACAATGAGGCCCGCTCGCGCTCGACATGCTCTTCCACCAGTTGCGTTACATCAGTCAAACGCCTCTCGGACTGTTTACGCCGCTGTTCGAGCCGCGCGGCCATCAGCAGGTTATTGATCAGATAATGGAGCCGGTCGGTGTCGGCCAGCATGGTGCCGACGAAAGAATCAAGGCGATCTTCGGGTGGTCTGCGCAAACGGATTGTCTCGAGGTGGAGCTGGATGGAAGCAAGAGGTGATTTCAGTTCATGAGTTACCTGAGAGATGATGTTGCGCTGCTGAAGATACAGGTTTGATTGGCGGTTCCAGTACAAAAAGATCACGTACACACCGATCAGAATCAGCACCATCATGACCAGACCTTCTACCATTACCGGCCAGTTCGCACCCTGTCCGAGCAGTTCTGGGCGGTATTTTTCGGCCAGATCGCGAAATTCGCGGTGCTTGCCGATAAACCAGTAGATCCAGAACACAACAACAGTGATCCATACCAGCTGGATGGCAATCAAAGCCATGATAGGATGAAATAAGCGGCGAAGAATATTCATGATTTCAGATACCTTGTGACGTAAGCGTCAGACCGTAATATCTTCGGTTCCGCTGCACGTATTGTATAACTTATGCGTTGTTATATCTTTAAAGGAGTGTATGTCAATGGCTCGTATTGATTTTGGTATCTCAATAAAACATTTTTTATGAAGTTTAACTCAAATCACCCAAAAAAAACCGCCATTTTCCTGAATATCTCCACCGAATCCCCTGAGATAATTTCCGTATCCGGCAGCGAGCGGAGAAAAATTCTTCCGTAACTCTTGTTCAGTACCCGACGATCAAGAATCAACACCGCTCCGCGATCATCACGACTCCTGATCAACCGCCCGAAACCCTGACGGAATTTGATCACCGCCTGCGGTACGGAAAAATCGCGGAACGGATCGCCGCCGTCAGCCTTTATTTTCTCGGCACGGGCTTGCTGAACCGGCTCAGTCGGCACCTGGAACGGAAGCCGCGCGATGATCACCAGTCGCAGCGCCGCCCCCTTGACGTCGACTCCTTCCCAGAACGAATCGGTACCGAACAGCACGGCATTACCCTCCGCACGGAATTGTGTCAACAGGGCGTGCCGTCCGGTTTCACCCTGCTTGAGCGAGGTCAGGCCGAGGCGTGCCAGCGCCGGTGACAAGGCCTGGTAGACACGATTGAGCAGATCGTAGGAGGTAAAGAGGATAAAGGCTCCTCCGCGAGAGGTTGTAACCGCCCGGAGAATATGATTCTCCAGTGCCTCCCGATAACCGGGTGTCGTCGGTTCCGGCATCTCTTCCGGTACGGCGACAAAAACCTGGCGCGCATAGTCAAACGGTGATGCCAGTCTCAGTTCGGTCAGACGATCTTTGGGAAGCAGACCGAAACCGGTCCGTTTTTTGAGGTAGCCGAATTCCCCACCCACCGTCAGCGTTGCAGAGGTAACAATGATGGTTTTAAGCCGGTCGAGGACGGTCTCCTTGAGCTGAATCGAAATATCAAGCGGAGCGGCGGTGAGCCGGGCCTGAACACCACGACTTGTGCGCTTTGTCTCGATCCAGCGGCAGTACCCTTCGGCATCGGTCGTAAAAAACAGCAGTGCGTCAGCCATCCCCTGCAATCGCCCTTCAATGCCGCCCGTATCAAGAAACTGATCGGCCAGTTTTTCCTGCAGCTTTTCCGGCAGGTCCTTTGAGCGCAGCACCAGAGTGCGAAGCGCGGCGGTATATTCATTGACTGCATCAGCAAGCGCATGCAACTTCTGTTGACATTCAAGCCAAAACGGAGTGCGTTGGACTTCGGTGGTTATTCTCAGCTTATGCTCCCGGCCGGCGGCAGCACCAGTCCCCTGTTCTGCGCTGTACGCCAGCCAATCCATGGTCTGCTCCGTTTTTCCTGCCAGATCATGCGCTTTGGGGAGCAGTTGACTTTCCAGCAATCCCGAAAGCTCGGCGTAAAGACCCTCCTGCGATTCAGGCAGATCGCGCGCGATACGGGAAGAGATGGAGGTCAACAAGCCTGACCGATTGGCCTTTTGCGGCACCAGACGCTGCAGCTGTTTGAGAATGCCGCTCCTGGCGATCGTCAGCGACAGATGACTGGTGGCAACGTCTTCCAGATGATGTCCCTCATCGAAAATCAAACGGGTAAAGGGGGGAAGTATTGCAGTGGCATCGTAGCCGGTCTCTTTGCGCAGAACGATGTCAGAGAGCAGCAGGGCGTGATTGACTACCAATACCCGTGCGGCCGATGATTCGCGCCTGGCGCGGTAAAAGAAGCAGCGGTTGAAGTGTTTGCATTTGGAACGACTGCACTGGTCTGACTCGCAACAGACCTCCTCCCAGGTACTGCCGTGAGGCGTAAACGCAAGATCACTGCGGCAGCCGTCCTGGCACGATTTACTCCACTCTATGATAGTTGTCAGCTCAGCTGATGATTCATCCGGAAAAAGTGACGGTTCGGCCTCGGCATGTTCAAGTTTGCGCAGACAGGCATAATTGCTGCGCCCTTTGACCAGCACCGCTTTGAACTCAACGGCAGAGTTACGGGCCAGGAAAGGGAGATCCTTTTTGATCAACTGCTCCTGCAGGTTGATCGTGTTGGTTGATATCACTATCCGCTCATTATTCCGTACCGCCCAGAGAACCGCCGGTATCAGGTACGCCAGCGATTTACCGGTTCCGGTACCCGCCTCGACCAGCACCACCCGGTCCTGATTGAAAGCCTCGGCAACGGCAAACGCCATGCGCACCTGTTCCTCACGCTGTTCATATCCTTTCAGATGAGCCATCATGCCATCTTTGGCAAAAATCCTGCCGATTTCCTCAAGAGAGAGCAGCTCTCCCTTCTTCTCGGTAAAAGGGGTGACAACCTGATAACAACGGATACAGTCATTGTCGATGATGCTAAAGCCGATCCCTTGATTGCCGGCGATCGAAGCGATATCCATATCAGCTGATGATGGGGTCAGGTCACCGGAAGGGTGGTTATGAATAACGATGTCGCCGCTCGATGCGCGAACCATGATGGCGGGAACCGCCACCTTGCTGCCGCGGGCGATTGTCTCAGCTTCGCAGACGATGCCATCGACGTTGGTGCGACCGACGAAGAACACTTCATTGCCGCCTGCGGCAGCAATCTCGTGGCGCATCAGGGCGCGGCAATCTGCGGTAAAGTGGGTTTCCATAGGGGTTGTTACCTTACCACACAGCACGTAAAAAGGCATCGGTGAATCCGGATGCCTTTTGTTACCATGATTCGGGGCTGTCCTTTAACTGATCAACACTCCCACCAGTCCCGCCCCGATAATAACAAACATCGGACTGACCTTCGCCCATTTGAATATCGAAAAACCGATCGCCAGAATTAGCCATACCGCCGCCGAATCCGGTCAGACCGATGGCGGCAAAGGTCAGGAAAATTTCGCTCAGACTCACTTTTGGCAGGGTGCTGCTCATGCAGGATACGTTATAATACTTGCATGTGAGCCAACGCCTCGTCTGCCGCCCGCTCAGCCGCTGCAACACAGTCATTCAGTCCGATGCCGCGATAGGAATTACCGGTAAGAATCAGTCCCGGATGCGAACGAAGCAGCTCTTCCAGCGCCTGCAGCCGCGAGCCGTGCCCCACGGTATACTGCGGGATAGCCTGCGGATGACGGAACACCCTGACAAATTCCGGTGCGGCATCGATTCCCATTGTCATCATCAGATCCTGTCTGACTCTTGCCACCACTTCATCATCACTCAGCGTAACATACTCCGGAAAGCAGGCTCCTCCCATCATGCTGCGAAGCAGCACTTTTCCCTCCGGGGCCCGATTCTCGAACATGCTTGAATCCCACAGCGTGCCGAGTGTACTGCACCGCTCCTTTTTCGGAATCAGATAGCCGAATCCGTCCAGGGAACGTGTGATCTGCCCACGACTGTAGCCGAAGCAGACGACAGTCATGCTGGCATAAGGAATCTGCCGTAACACTCCTGCTATGCCTCCGTCCAGGCCGGTCAGCATTTCTGCCGCCGCAAAAGCCGGAGAAGCCATGATGGCCAGATCGGCCTCATATTCGCTGCCATCGCCGCATGTCACCCGATACGGGACACTCCCGCCCTTCGCCACCGAGGTCACTGCAACACCAGGGCGCACTATTCCTCCGAGCGACGCTGCGAGGGCATCTGAGAGATACTGAATCCCCTCGCGGAACGACGTCAGGGTCCCTCCCGGGCCGGCGGCGCTGGAGACAACCTTCCCCTCGGCGATATCCTTTTTCTTCTGTTTGCCCAGCATGATCATGGCCCGGATCAGCCCGCCGTATTCCCTCTCCAGTTCGGCAATGCGCGGGAAACAGGAAACCAGCGACATGGTCTCGGGATCACCGGCGAAAATGCCGGAAACCATCGGCGCGATCAGTTTATCGAGCGCTTCTCCACCAAGCCGTCGGCGACCGAAGGCGGCGAGAGTTTCATCAACACCGGTTGGTGCAGGAGAGATGAACGGGGTTGGTTCCAGCGCCAGGCGTAACTTACCCGGCCAGGAAATCAGGCGACTTTTGAGGAAGGCGGGGGCGCCGTCAGGCAGCTGATGCAGCTCGCCACCGGAATAGATGAAGCGCTTGCGGGCGTTGTCGTTGCTGCGGTGCAAGTTGCCCTCCACCCCGAGTGCCCGGCAGAGATCGAGCGTCTGCGGCTTGCTGTCGAGAAACCCGTTCGGACCCCATTCACAGGTATAGCCGTCAGCTTTGATGCTCCAGATCTTCCCCCCCGGACGCTCTTCCTTCTCCAGCAGAGTGATCTCCAGCTCTTTTCCGGCAGCTAAAGCCTTGGAACGGAGCATCCAGGCGGTAGCCAGACCGGAGATACCGCCGCCGATGATAACGATTTTTTTCATGGTTATAAATTCCTTTCGCTACCTGACGCCCAGAAATGTCTTGATAGCACCGATGAACTCTCTGCCTTCGTCCGTCATACCGTTACTCCTTCGCGCTCAACATTACGGTAAAAGGAAAACCCCTTGGCAGCGGCTTTTCGAAAACGTTCCTCGGCAAACACCTTGAGCGAGATAATCGGCTTGAAATCGTTGTCCCACATGACGCTGTAGGCGATTTCATCAAGTTTTTGCTCAAGTTCAGGACTGTTTTCATCCACGAGGGCTACCAGATCGAGATCGGAATCCTCCCCTGCATCACCGCGAGCACGCGAGCCATACATGATCATCCGGCGGATATGAAGTAATACGTCCGGAGGCAAGCGGCGCTTCAATTCTTCGATGAGTGTCTTGTCCAGTTCTCCCATAATCAGCTCCTATCGAACTCTCTCGTAACCATGCAAGGACAGTGCGGAATCTACCGTGTACAGAAGGCACAAGTTTAGCTTCGACAGGAATGTACCGCGCAGGTGGGGTTTGGTGCAAGAAGTTTGGTGAGGGGAGCGAACACCTGTTATTTTACGATTGTTGCCTTTCATTCCGCTCATCAATCAACTGCGTTGCCGTCGGATGCCGGAAATGGGTGAGAAACAGATGGCTGCTTCCCCTGAAAAGCGGCTTGAATCCTGCGTTCATGTAATTTTTTCTCAGTTTGTTTGCGATGGTTTTTTGTTGTGTTTTTGTCAGGCGCGGTAGTTCCCAAGCACCCACCCGAAAGTCCGGATCATCGGGGCTTATGGGCCACGGCTTTAATGCCACGATATCTCTGTCACCAAACCGTTCGGCAATCGCCAGTGCCAAGATGCCGCCCAAGCCTTGACCGCGATACTCCGGTTTCAGGATAATGGACTTGATCAGCACGATATTGTCGTATCCCATCAGTTCATCTTCAATGGAGGGAATCAGCTCATCATCGGCAAACAGCTCTTCGTAAAGGTTGCCAAGATCGTTTGAGTGCCCGTCGAAAATATCGAACAAAGACCATTCATCGTCATTGATAATGTGATCCATCCTGACTTCATAGACCTGTGCCTCTCCGATAATTTCCCGGTCGTCGCCGTGGAGAATGTCGATGTGGATGGTGGAGACGTAGCGATTTGGGTCATCCCGGTGGATGGGGTTCCAGGATTTTGTGGCAAGGGAGATGTTGTGTGGGTTGATGGGCATGGTCAGATACCGGCCTTTTGAGAAGATTACAGCTTTTGCAGGAGCCTTACCTCGAAACTAGATTAGTCGCATATCTCAAGTATGTCGGAACTCCCGACATACTGTTTTTCATCAAGTTCACTGGTTGGGTCACATTCCTCGCCACTCCCGACTGTCCTCTTTTTGAACTGTCCGGAATTTCCGGACAGTTGCATCCCGGCGCTGCTCACCGGTTTCGTAGATATTCCCCACAAATTCACTGATGGTTCGCACATCTTCTTCAAACAACACGGCCATCAGCTTCTGCGTCAGCCAGACTGTCTCGTCCTCGACACGAACTTCAATGGTGCCTTCGTTCGCCTGTTTGGTAAAGATCAGGAACTCGGCAGTGCTGTTGCGCATTTGCAGTTTTTTTCTTTCATATGGGTGCCTTCGGTACGAATGGTCAGGGTGGCTTGCAATGGTGGTGAAGAATAGCAAGGATGGCTGTTGAGGGGCAAGGGTTAAATTGGGTGTAGTGTGTCATATTCGGAGGTGATCAAAACGGTCACGGAACTGCCTTTAATTGGGGAGTGTCCTGAGTGTCAAGTGCAACATACCCCTGTTCCCTTTGATGCAAATATAGCTTGGCTCTACAAGGTCAATGGCTCCTAGCTTCAAGACAACTGCCGATGTCTTTAGAGAATGTATGCGTGACGCGTTTCAGAAGTAAAATTCACCATGCTGCGCCAATACGGCGTCACATACTGCTGGATCGCGCAAGTTCAAGTCGACAACGGCAAACGAATCCAAGCCTAATTGGCGGCGCATCAACGCCGCGATGACATAGCCCGCACCGACACAGCCCACAAATGGTGCTCCAACCGAGCGCGTCGCTAGTGTCGTTACTCCACACGGGTCTGCACCCGAAGCAAGGAGCGCCTTATATGCGGACGCCTTTACGATGTCCGGCGCGTCCGCGTTGTTGGCCCACAGGTCAGCCGCACGCGACGGGCCAGGAAATGTGCGGATGCGAATCGCCTTGAAATCTCTATATCCGGACCCAAGACCGGCATCAATCACATGAGAAAAACCCGCTCCCTCGAAAACTCGACGTGCCGCCGGGTTGTCAACACCGAAGAGTGCAACTCGTGGTTCTGATGCGCCTACCTGTTGAAACTGATCAAACCGACGCTCGACCAACGCTGTCTTGTATCCGCGCGCTTCTAGCCATGAGGCAACAACGCGTGTCTTTAGATGTTTAATGAGGTTTGGTGTTGAAAGAACCGACGTGGATAGCGTTGAAGGCGTTATTTCATCTACATCCTGCAAGAAGATCGTCGCGTCACGTACGGGGGTCATGAAGCCAATTGTCCATGCATAGGCCTGACCGAGGTGCCCCAGACCAATGAGCCACGCCGAAGGCACTTCCAGGCCGACTAACGGTCCGGCATCTACAGCGCTACCCGTTTTATGCGGATCCCAAAGAGACAGCGCAAGCGCTCGACGACCCGCATATGGATTATCTCGACGCAGTATCGAAAACGCCTCGCTTACTGCTAACGCACCTGCCGCTACGCATGCAGGCGGGATTAAGGCCCCTCCCGGCTTAGTTTGTCCGTTAATACCGAAAGTCCAGCCGTCCGACCACGGGTGTATCGCCTCTGCGATTTGTGGTTTGCCAAGTGCAGTAATTTCGATGACGGGCCACCGCTGCGCCTGCTCATCGAGCGTCGGGTGCACACCCGCCCATTCTGCAAATTCGCTCAGTCTGCTGCCGACAAATCCTGGCGCTGTCAGCACGGTATCACGCTGTGCCTCGATTTTCACGTTGCCCATGAAGCTGCGTGATGCGCAGTTGATGGCTGTCAGCGCTATGATCTGTGCAGCAATGTCTTCTTCAAACCTCTGGTTCAGCAGAATGCGCACACCATAGTTTGCAAGCCTTGCCTGCGCCTCCTCAATGGTTTCGGCTTCGCCGCTATCCGCAAGCACTTTGGCGAGCCGGTGAAACGAATCAGCATTCATCTCTGACCTCCTGCTGTAATTTAATCAGCGAGGCGGCGGCGTCATGAAAATATGAGACCCATTTCCCCGCGCCCAGATAGACGTTGAAACTCAAGTCCCTTGGCATAACTTTACCGCATGCGAATCGTGGCACGATGAGCGCAATGTGCCCTGCCAGCGAAATCATCGGGTGAGCACGATCTGAAGGGCTTTGACGCGGTCCCATCGGGTGGGTGTGCACATCGGCAACAACCTCCAGTTTCAGCTCAGCACAAATTGTCCACAGACGTGAGAACGCACTAGACTCAAGCCGCACATAAGAGTAGTTGAGCGACTTCGGGTCAAGCTCATCATATGGCAGCCATGCTTGTATGGATCGTGTGGTCTCTGTGGTTTGGTGCAGCAAGAACGCCCCAGACTCACGCCATCCGCCCCCTCGCCGATGAAGATCGGCCATCAGAGCAGACCAGACGCCAGGTGCAAACTCAAGCGACTTCATGCACAAGCTCCTGACTTTGCAAAATCTCGCAAACGGCTTCTATGTATTGAAGCAGGCCACGCGAGGGGTTCCAAATGAGCCAAGGGTGTTCAGACAGCCAATTCGAATGACCCAAAATGCTCTCGCGATCGCAAGGGAGGTAGAGCGCTGTGCCACTTTTCCAACCAGGGTTAAATACGTTTGAAACGCGCCCACCGCGAGGCCACCGCGCTGCAGTCAGTTGCTGCCCAGACGTGAAGTCCCACAGCGTTGCAGTCGGTGCAACATCCGGGTATCCGGTGCATTCGAAGCGTAATGTGAAGCGCCGTCCATCGCATGCACCAACTTCTATGAAGACAATAGGCCAGCTGACATCAATTAGTCGCCATCGTCCCTTTGCAGCTCCGGCCAAGAACCGGCCGGAGCTCAGGTGAAAATTTATTTCTTCCTTGCCACGCATATCGCCCCCCCTCAACCATTCACGCGGGGAGAAGGAACAAGGTCGAACTCAAGTGTGTGCTCGGGCGCCTTCACGAGCGTGCCGATGTGGATGTCGGCGTCAGGCCGGTTGTCGGCACCTTTAATCTGTAGCATCAGTTCAGCCGCATCCGAGGCGGCGACTCCCATTTCGTGCGTTGCCCACTTCTTCACTCGTCCCACCGTTGTGCTCGGGCGAAACGAGCGCCGAACATCTCTGCCGGCGTAGTAGACGATGACGTCAATGCTCTTCAGACGGTGCAAATGGATGCGCAGGCCCTCGTCAATTTGAGCGAGCTTCTCCAGCGCATGTTCGTCGTCCTCATCTTCGACGAAGAGGAAAACCTTCTCGTCGGGTTGTTGACTGATTTTTGCAAGGCAGGCAGCACGAAGAGCGGTATGCCCCCCGTCAGACTCAACCTCAACTACTTCGATGTCACTAAGCAACTCTGATTGTAGAAAAACTTTGACTTTCATGATGTATCCCCTTTTCGGTTACTGCTGGAATAACGGCTTTGTATTAATTAAACCGAGATGGGGGAGCAAAAAAGAAAGGATGGCGAGAAAAAAGGTAGGTTTAAAGCGGCCAAGTCGGACAAAACGTCGAGTAGGCGCACCAGTTGCAGTGCTTGCCGGTTACGGGCTCGCGATCGCCCGCGCGATACTTCTGAACAGCAGTGAACGCCTTAGTGCTCGAGATTCTCCCGCTGGGCTTGAACTTCTCGTCCCGATAGCCCAACAAGCAGTGCATCGTCAACTCATCGGCATCTTTTGGCTTCAGGCCATTGAGCATGGGACGCCAGAGCTTGGATGCTACCTCAAGACTTCCGGAGAAAAGAAGAAACTCGATCGAGGGCTTGCGGCCCGTCTCATCGAGCAGCAGCCAGGGCAATCGGATTTTGAAGCCGTCGACGTGCGTTTCAGGTTCAGCGTGTGAGCCTTGAGATTGCTCAATCACCCGGACGCCAACCTCGAAGACTTCTTTCGCGTGTTCCAAAAGCTGGGCATCATCAGCTTTTGCTGGAAGCTTGTGCTCCTGCCACGCCAAGGCAAACGTGCTGCGCTTGTTCAAGGAAATGTCCGCTGCGATTCTTTTAAGCGCGGCCATGATGGCCCAACGCGCGCGAATTGCAATGTCCTTCTGCTGTTCGCCCGGCAGATCCAGTACGTAGCGGCACCAGTGTTGATGCGGGCAACGCGCGTATGTCTCAAACTCGGCGAACGGCATTGGGTCCGGCGTCACTTCGGCGGTCGGCGGCGAAATTGGCACCTTCACCTCTGGGCTACCCCTAAACGAGAAACTTTTGTACGGTGCCGGTAGCTGTGTTAATTGAGGCGCACGCTTCCTCAGGTCTTCGCCGTTTTCATACATCAGCAGATGGCGACGCGCGCGGGATATAGCCACGTAGAGAAGGTTGTTTCGCTCGACAGCTGCCTCGAAGTCCCATTTCTTGCGATCGCTATGAAGTGCCTCGGGCGGAACAATGGTGAGGATTGGCTGCTCGCCACGCCATGTAGGAGCATCTGGGCCGAAGTCGTCAATATTCACGTTCGCCACATGAACCGCTTCGAACTCTAAGCCTTTGCAGCCGTGAATGGTCAACATGTGCACTGCGTCGATGCCAGCCGCCTCTGGGGGAATCTCACGATCCGCATAGGTTTCGTTGATGCGCTGTCGAAGTTGCTGACGCAGAAGGTAGCGCGTCAACGTCGACAATTTGCCTTCTCCGTCTCCTGCTCGTGTTGCGTATGCAAACTGCCAAAGAGCTAAACGGATCGAATGGGCGTTGATGGACTGGTCGGAAAGATCTGGATAGCCGAAGCGATGCTCCAGCAGAATATCGCAGACAAAACCCCAAGGACTCGACCGTCGCCCTTGCCCCTGTAACAGGTCACGAATTTTAGCCAGCGCCGCACACGACTTCGTTGAAAGACCTACCGGCCACTTATCACGCCACCCACCCCGCTGCAGCAGCGGATACTTGACGCACGCATCCAGAAGGATGCGCAGGTCTTCCAACTCCACTTTCAGCCCCGGTTCTCCCATCAATCCCACAAGGGCGCGCGGTGGCCGCTCGACAAGCAACTGCATCAGGCAAAGCAGGTTCTTCACTTCCCTTCGCTGGGCTAGCTCTCCGATGTAGAGCACAGGAATGTTCCTCTCGCGCAAGCGTGCCGAGATCTGCTGGACCTCGAAGTTCCCGCGACTCAGAACGGCCTGCTTGCCGTAGGAAATCCCATTCTTGTACAGCCTCTGAACACCCTCGGCCACCGCTTCGGCCATTGCCGATGCCGGCTGGCACTGTACAAGGATGGGTATGTGGCCCACTGTCCCAGCGGTGGCCGTTGTATCTGTGAGTTTGAGTGGTGTGTCCTCCAAGACGTGCTGGCGGCCGACCTGTTGCACAACTGTAAGAATCTCGGAGGAGCACCGTCGATTGAATTCCAGCGGATAGGTGCGGAGACTCGCGTTGCTGTCCTGCGCTTTGAAGACCTGGTTGAAGCGCATCAGGCTGTGCACTGATGCTCCACGCCAGTGGTGGATAGCCTGTCGAACATCACCGACGACCCACAGAGACTTGGCATTCTTGGCAATCTGACGGATCAGCTCGACCATCGCGAAGGTCACGTCCTGGTATTCGTCCACCAGCACGTACTGGAACTTGTCTGCAATTTCTCCGTACTGCGGTCGATCCTCATTTAAAGCCTTCGCGGGCTTGGATACAAGATCGACGAAGTCCACCAGCTTCTTGCCCTTCAGCGCTCGCTCATAACATTCATACAGCGTGGCCACGTCCTCGCGCTGAAGCCGCACGCCATGGGAGGTCGCAGACAGCCCAGACAAAGACTTTCGGTAGGTCTCGGGCGTGACCATCTCTTCTTTCAAACGCTTAATACCTGCGACTACACTAGGCAGCCACTCGTATGGGTCCTGGACTCGTTTGTAATGCTTGAGTTCCAGTGCTGGAAGTTCTCTATTCAGTAATGTAATCGAGTTGAGCATATCCGCAACGACTACGTCGCTTTCTAGGCCAAAGCATTGATGATATTTGCGAAGAAACTCAAGTCCAAACGCGTGAAATGTTCCAGCCCATACATCCGAGGCCCGGACGATACCTGCGTCGTGCAAACGCTCTATAAGTTCGAAGGCCGCCTTATTCGTGAACGTAAGAACAAGGATGTGACTTGGGTCGACGCCACGTTCCTCAATGAGATACCGGACCCGATGTACGAGCGTCGTTGTTTTTCCTGACCCAGGCCCGGCTACGACATTGACAAAACGCTCGGCAGCCTCGATTGCCTTGACTTGGTCCGGGCTCGGAGGTGGTGGAGCCTTCACTTCAGTCGAAGCGACCATCGGGGGAAGCATTACAGCATCCAACATTTGCTGTCTCACCACTTCAAGGTGGATACCATAGTCGATGGCCACCTGCCTTGGCCCAACGCCGGCTTCGTAAAGCTTGCGGGCGACGGAGCGGGGCAGTTGAAGCTCACGAGCGAAAACGTTGGCACGAAGCTCTTGACGTTCTCGAGCCCCGTATGCTTCGACCTTGATAACCGCGGGTGAGCCTTCTGCAGCGACCAACGACTTTAACGCCGCGATCGACGTTTCTTCTTGACCCTCGTCTAGGACGTAGTGGCCCAGTTCGTGAGCGACGAGATAGGCCTTTTCAGAATCGCTCAAGTCGTCGCGGATATAGATATAGTCCTCCGCCCGTCGCAAAATCGCATCGGCATTGCCGAGGTCAGTCGCCCCCTTCGGAACGTATGCTATGCCGAGCTCAAGCTTCTGCTCAATCAAGTCGGGGGAGAGAAGGTCATCGACGTGAACAGCTTTGTCGCAGCGCTCTTCGAGCAGCTTCGATCGAAGAACCATTGCTTTCTCACGCGTACGCTGGAAAGGATTCATTCTTCCTCACCAAGCTTTATCAGTCGTATCGTCTCTTCTTCGGAGAGTTCGAGACCTCTAACAGCCTCTTTCCATGGCACCGGCTTAATAGCAACCTTTGGCTTGCTGTCGCCACCTTTGAACGCGGGAACAGCACTGCCTTCGAAACATTGGCGGAAGAATTCGATCAATGAGACTCTAGGCACGTCAAGCCGTGCCGCGAGTGCCTCCAGCACTTTCGACGGCCCCTTTATACGCCCCGACAAAATCCCATTGATAAGCGAAGGGTACGGGCCAATGCCAACCTCAATTGCCATTTGCCTGCGAGTAGCCGGCTTTTGAATGCAAGCGACTTTTTTCTTGGCTAACTCCAAGTTCGAACTGTGCGCCTGATGAACCTTACTCAGGGCCTTGCTGAGGGTGCGATTCGCCAGTTCCACGTCTAGCTCGTACGGCTCATCAGATCCATCCGCCGCATCACCTGCGGCGCGCACAATTGCGGCATCAGCAATGGCAATGGCGTGCTGCGGGAAAAGTTCGATGAGTTGCTTCCAGTCCGGTGTCTTTGGGTTGGGTTGCTTGTTTAGGAAGTTTGTGATGAGGTGCTCGACTTCTCTCCTTTTTATTGTAGTCATTCCATCACCCCCTGGAGCTTTTGCATGCCTCTTTTCAAATGTTGTCGGGCCGTGGGAATCGAACAGCCCATTAACTCCGCGACCTTTTCCCACTCATATTCGCACTCCTTGCGGAAATAAAAAACACTCCTCTCCGCTTGAGGCAGCGACATCAGTGTATTGCGAAGAGCCACGCTTTGCTCACTTCGCATTGTAATCTCCTCGGGCGTCTCAGTATCATCGTCCTCAACCATGTCGATCATCGGCGTCTGATTGCCGTCCTCGTCATTCACTGTCATCGCATCTATGGACTCCATGCTGTTCTTCTCTGTGAGCAAATGGCGCATATAGTCGTCGACCCGTTCACGCACGAAAACCGCGAAATATACCTCACAGTTTGAAATGCCCTCCTCCTCGAGAAGCGCATCCCACACGTAGTCGATGGTATCCTCAATGACTGTGCTGCCTCGGCCTACCATTTCCATTTTGCTCCATATTTCTGATCTAAGGCGCTTGCCGACAAAAATTTGTATTCGTCGGTTCAACTCGACCGTCGCTTCCTCGACGACACCTACGGACGCTTGAACTCGGTTTCGGATGAGCGCTGCGATCACTTCCGATTCAAGATAGCCAGCTTCTGTGTAATCAGTGATTCCGATTCTTCGAATCACCTCGGTAGGGGCTGCGCCCTCAATGGACTTCAACTGGTTCTCGTGTTTCGGTTGGCGTTTGCGCATACCGATTCCTCTTTTAATTCCGAAAGTTGCATTGTTCACCACAGTGGCACAGTACTAAAACCGAGTTGAGCTACACCAAAAGAAAAAACGGCGACTATTTATATGGGAGGAGTTCGGGGGACACCTTACTTAATTCCCCGTCAATCTTTATTCACAGCCTGTCACCCATCGCCGTCACTTTAAGCAGTTCCGAGATAAAACTAACGACATCAGCCTGCATTGCCGGGAAACACCTAGAGGGACGTTCTTATCTATTTTTCTATCTTTCAGCATAATACCCTACTCTCCCACTCCTACGCCATACCCCTCCAACCTCTCCCTCACAACCATCTCCCGTTCCCTCTCAATCTCAATCCTTAACTCCTCCTCGGACGGCAGGTACAGCCGGTATTTCGAGGCAAAAAGCTGGCTGCTCTCGTTCAGTACCGAATACTTCACCACAGTCTGATCCTTCTCGGTGCAGAGAATAATGCCGACCGTCGGGTTGTCATCCTGGCCCTTGATCGTATCTTCGTACAGGCGCACATACATGTCCATCTGCCCGATATCCTGATGGGTCAATTCACCGCTCTTCAGATCGATGAGGACGAAACATTTCAAGATGTAATTGTAAAAGACAAGATCGACATAAAAATCCTTGGTCTCAGTACTGATCCGCTGCTGCCGGGCAACAAAGGCGAAGCCCTTCCCCAGCTCCAGCATGAACGCCTGCAACTTGCCGATGATAGCGGTTTCCAGCTCCGCTTCCCGGAAACCAGGATTATCCTGCAAACCGAGGAATTCGAGTACATACGGGTCTTTGATGAAAGCACGCGGCGTGGCGACAAGAGGCGCGGTCTTCTCTTGCATCTCTTCAATGACCGGTGTCTTGTCACGGCTCATCAACAGACGCTCGTAATAGAGAGAATTTATCTGGCGTTCGAGAGCGCGGGTGCTCCAGTTCTGGTCTGCAGCTTCAGTTAGGTAGTAGGTGCGGGCATTCTCATTTTCTATTCGGAGAAGAAGGCGATAGTGGGTCCATCTTAATTCGGGGCGCAGTGCGCCCCGAATTGGATATGCAATATAAAACTGGCGCATTCTTCTCAATTCCCGTTCATCAAAACCCTTTTCAAACTCATTCATCAATTTAATGGAAAGATTACGAATCAGATAAGTCCCGTACTCCGCTCGCTCCATCCCCTGCTGTTCCTCCTCAACGATCATCCGTCCGACAGTCCAGTATGCTTCCACCATGACGCGGTTGACGGCGCGATATGCATTGGAGCGAGCAGCTTGCAGAACATCCGTAACAGATTGATAAAATTCAGGTCGTATTACGTCCCGAATCAGGACGGCAGGCTTATCTACGGATTTTTTCTTAGTCATTTTTTTATCACCTTATCGCAGACATCAGGCATTTTCTCCATAAGGCTATGCACCAACAGGTTCATGGACGGCGTAATCTCAACCTCTCCCCGCTCCCATCGGCCATAGGTATTGCGCCCGACATGCAGCAGGTCACAGATTTCTGCCAGCTTCATGTCCAGGACACGCCGCAAGGTTTTCAGTTGATCAGAGGTAAGCAGCGGCTTTAATCCGAATTCCAGAGTGACCCGTTTTTTGTCGATCTCCAGGCTTTGGGCGTGGGTAAAAATTGACTCCCCGCAGGCCGGGCATGTCTCGCAATCAAGGTCGCGCAGGACGTGACTCTCACCGTTGACGGTGACCGTTAATTCGGTCTTGGTGGTCTTGTATTCGGCTTCAAAACAGTTTGTGCAGATCATTGTCACACCGTTGCCCTGGATTGCGAAAACACCAATTGGTACTATGCTAAATATACCAATTGATGTTTTATGGTCAACTAATTTTTTCAGCCGCTGAACTATATCCATTTGCCTGAACAAAATAGGGGCATCTCCCCGGTTTATCCGACATCAAACATCACTCTGACAACTTATTCCATCCCTTCATACATCAATTACTTCCTCGCTTACTCTCCTCTCCCAGTCAACCACCAGATAAAAACCGGGTCAATCACATGCCAGACGTTATCAGCGTCTTTTTCAATGTAGTCCAGCAGTTCCAGTTGTTTGAGCGAATTCCTTACGGCATTGACCGATCCCAGGTTGTGCGTACGCATGAATTTTGTCGCCATGATCTGTTTTGCCGGTTCCCTGGCAATGGCGCGGAGCAATAGGCGTTGCTGTGGGGCCAAGCCTTGAATGGCGTATTCGAACGCTGTCCCTTCGGAAAAGATCAGACTTCTCATCGCCATTTTTATTTCAGCCCAGGTAACTTCTGAAGCGGCCAGATCATAGACATGATGGGCAAATTTCTGGGCATAGTAGGGATAGCAATCAACAAGTTCCGCCAAGTGGGTCGCCATCTCTTTTGAGCAGCTAATGCCGTTCTCGCTGAACTGCTTTGACAGGAATTCCGCCAGTTCTTCCCGAGGCAGCGGCTGAAGCGGGTAATCGAATGCACTCTGAAAAAACGGCCTCTGCCGTTCGTTAAACATCCCGAGCAGAAGCCTGCGACGGCTACCGACAAAAAAATGAGATGCCTTATATTGTTGAATATGAGTCCGCAAAGCGGCTTCAATTTTCACTGCATCCGGCAGAACCACGATTTCCTGGAATTCATCCAGCGCGATATGCACCAAAGCGTCGGTGTTGTCTATAAATTGCCGTAGTGACTCCATGGTTTCATTGAGGAGCGGCAGGCCGGTCCTGCCCGCAGATGAGGACTCTACCGTCAATTCTACTCCACCATCAGCATCAGGACGGAGTACCGGTCGAAATGTAGTCAGAAATTTCAGAGCGCTTTTCCACAGAGGCTCTTTCTTATGGGTCACTCGAAAGACCGCTTCCGCCATCCGGGCTGCAACATCATCTATTGAACCGACTCCGAAAAAATCGGCATAAATTGTGAGCCCTCCCCGGTCAGACAGTTCCTTCTGCACTCTGCGGACAAGAGAGGTTTTACCGTAGCGCCTGGGCGAATGAATGACAACGTCATTTTTTGATTCAGCCAATCGACACAGTTCAGCGATCTCTTTTTGTCGATTACAAAAGGGAGTGTCAAGCGGTAACTGTTTTATGTAAAAGGGGTTTGCCATGTCGAATCCTTGTTACCACAATGTGATTACCATACAATGGTAACCATTATATGGCATATAATTTCATTGTCAACAAGCTTACAGATATTTTATTTACTTTTGCTTAATCCGGATATGTCAAAGT
>VFJW01000034.1 GCA_009885845.1 Geobacter sp. | reverse complement strand
GGATGATATCCTTGACGACAGACACCATCCAGGGGTTGATCCTTTCGACAAAAATCTGTTTTTCCAACAGATCTACGACCGTGCCGGCACCAAATTCACCGACAAATTTATAAAGCCCGAAATAGAGCACCACCAGAAGCATCGGAATGCCGGTCAAAGGCCGCACTGACCAGTTGGACAGACGCTCTGAAAGAGTTACTACGCGTTTGTCCGGTGAAATGAATACGCCATCAATAATATTTTTTACGATCGAGTTCCGCTGTAGTGAAAGATCAAGATGAAACGAGTCGCGACGTTCAAAAGCTTTTTCACGAACTTTTTCGGCCAGAACCGCGTAGCCGTCACCCTCCCGATGCCGGACCATTTCAGCGATCTCTTCGTCCTGCTGCAGCAGTAAAACGGCCAGCGAGCGACGTGACAACAGATATTCTCCTTCCATCAACCCCGACACTTCACTGATGTCATGTTCAAGAAGACGACTGTAGGGAAACTGGATGCCGGTGCGTGATCTCGTTCCGTAAGAACTGATTGCAGAACGAATCTCTTCGAGGCCTCGTTTTCTGGCGGTAGCGGCACCGATTACCGGAATGCCGAGTCGCTGCTGCAAGGTGTTCAGGTCAATTGACAACCCCATCCTCTCCGCTTCGTCCATGATGTTAACAATCAGAATTACCGGAAGATTGGCTTCGATCAACTGAATGGTCATCGCCAGCATCCGTTCCAGATTGCGGGCATCCAGAACATGAAGCACGACATCCGGTGTTTCATGCAGCAGTATCTCGCGGGCAACGCGCTCCTCTTCAGTAATGGTGTGAATCGAATACATACCTGGCGTGTCGATTATCTGCCAGGGTTGACCATGTATGACGGCATTTCCGCGTGAAACTTCAACAGACGTACCCGGATAGTTGGAAACGGTAACGTAGGAACCGGTCAGCACGTTAAACAGAACACTTTTGCCGACATTAGGATTGCCGACTAAAGCCACTTTCCTGATCGTGACAGCACTTTCGAACTCTTGAGATGAAGTTGTAAAACCTGAAGCCATTCAACACATCCTTTTCTGCTTTTGAAATTCATTTTCATTACATGGTCAAAAAAAAGCCTGACAGGTCCAGAATAGTACAGTTAGTGACGACATTTGATGCAGAGCCCATATATTTCAAGCTTATGACTTCTCATGTGAAAACCTTGACGTGCAGCAATGTCTTTCTGCAATTTTTCTATGGTCTCATCCTCAAATTCGATGATTGCATTGCACCCGGTACAGACCAGATGATCATGATGTTCACCGGCTATAACATGTTCATAGCGGGTCTGGCCGTCATTCAGGAGGATTTCACGTGCCAATCCGGCTTCTGTAAAAAGCTTGAGAGTGCGATAAACAGTGGCCTGACCGATACCCTGATTACCTGATTTTATTTTCAAGTAGAGTTCTTCGACGCTAATATGCTGGTTAGTTGAAAGAAACGTATCAAGGATTATATCGCGTTGGCGGGTGGAGCGAAGGCCTTTGGCCACGGCAAAATTGTTAAATGCCTTTTTCTTTTCCTGAATCATGCGCGCTCCACTATTGAACTTGAAAATCAATATGGAGAATACAGAAAGATCTGTCAACAGAAAAAAGGGATCAAATCCCCTGATCCGTCAGCAGATGCCGCCCTACCCAGTTTTTAGCAAACTGATAGGCGGTACGTCCGCAACGTTTACTTTTGTCATGCGACCACTGGATCGCATCGCGTTCGATATCACTGCTCCAGGGAATCTGCACATTGCGGAGTGTACACTCTTTGTCAAAGTTCAGGCGTACAGCGTCAATATAACGATCCTGTGAGAATGCGTAGAAAGCGACCCAAATGCCAAAGCGGTCGGAGAGAGAAACTTTTTCCTCCATCGCTTCACTCTGCTGAAGCTCGCCTCTGACAAATTTACCGCCGAGATGATCAGATTCATATTCCGGCAGAAGATGACGACGATTGGAGGTAACATAAATAAGGACATTTTCGGGTGCTGAATACACCGATCCATCCAGTGCACTTTTCAGCATTTTATAGCTCAGCTCGCCGACTTCGAAGGTCAGGTCGTCGCAAAGCAGAATAAACCGGTATGGCTGGTTTTCAACGGCAGTGAATATTTCGGAAAGATAGATCAGGTCTTCCTTTTCAACCTGAATGAAGCGCAACCCCTGCGGGGCAAATTCGTTCAGAAGTGCCTTAACCAGTGAAGACTTGCCGGAACCACGGGAACCCCAGAGCAGGGCGTTATTTGCCGGCAGACCAGCCAGAAACTGGCGCGTGTTGCTGACCATGGTTTCTTTTTGATCTTCAACTCCAAGCAGTTCCTTGAGCGTGGTTGTGTCGGTAACCCGTACCGGCTCAAGATATCCGGAGAAAGAGTGGCGACGCCAGTTTGCTGCGGTACAGTGTTCCCAGTCAATGGGGGCTACCGCTTTGGGGAGCAGCATTTCTACAGAACTCAGCACGCGTTCGAGTCGTGCGATAACGTCAGGTTTTATATTAAACATGGTTTCAGTTCTCTCTTTTAACTATTGTTTTTATTGCGATATACGTACATCTCAGAAAGCTAACTATCCGGGAAAAGGCATAAAAAGCGGGTAATCTGTATACGTCATCAGGTTGTACGCTGTCAAATCAAAAATCCGGAGAAAAAACTTCTATTGCTATTTGTTTTGAATTTTATATAAAAGAGACAGTCGTGTAATTCAGTATCCTCATATTCAATGGAGAACCATGAAAATCATCGATTCTATCTCACCGGACAAACAGTTCATCTCCCTCGAATTCTTTCCGCCAAAAACACGTGAAGACTGGCCCGTTTTCTTCCATACCGTTGAGCGACTGGCCCGGCTTAAACCGCTTTTTGCCTCGGTGACATACGGTGCCGGTGGAAGCACCAATATGGATACGCTGGAAATAGTCTCTCGAATCCAGCAGGAGTATGGCATTGAAACTATGGCTCATTTAACCTGTCTCGGCTCAAATACTGACGAGGTTACCCGGTTTTTACTTGATCTTGAAGCAGCAGGCGTTACCAACGTTCTGGCCTTGCGCGGCGACCTGCCTCAAGATGGATCTGTAGAAACGCCTCTCCCCTCGCCGCTGCAATACGCGTCTGATCTCGTCAACCTGATCAGGGAGTCGTTCCCCTCTAAGGGAATTTGTGTCGCCGGATACCCCGAGGTACACCCTGAGGCAACAAGCCTTGAATCAGATCTCTCTTTTTTAAAGCTGAAACTGGATAATGGCGCCGACTTTGCCATAACTCAGCTTTTCTTTGACAATAACCTCTATCACACTTTTGTGAGACGGGCCCGGGAAGCGGGAATTTCCAAACCGATTATACCCGGCATTCTGCCGGTTGTCAGCCTTAAGGTCATTAAGAGGATCGTATCTCTATGCGGAGCATCCATACCGGCAGATTTTCTTGCCGAACTGGAAAAAGCGGATCAGACAGGTGGCGCTGCAGCGGTACAAAAAGTTGGCGTAGCCTACGCGCGGAATCAGGCCCGGGAACTTCTTAAAGCCGGTGTTCCGGGAGTACATATTTATACTCTTAATCGTTCCGAAGTTGTTCTGGATCTGGTAGATGGGTTACTGCCGTAGATCCTTGCGGGTCTATCTCTTGCTTTTCCTGCCGCCCTTAGCCGGCTCAACCCGTGAACGACGATAACCGCAATCGCGGGGGAGCCATCGTAATGTCTGTACCAGCTCCGGTGTCAATTTTATGCAGCCTGGATTAATTTCAAAGCGGCGATCATATATTTTGCATTCACGGCTGGCCACATCCAGAAAACGGCAGGCGGTCAGAGTGTAGAAGATATTGCCCCGCTCATCTTCAATTTTTTCAAAACAGCAGCGACCGCACTGTTTGCAACGACTATCCCAATCAGAATCTATGGCTTGTACGTCAGTCATCGCCTATTTTTTACCTCTCTGAGACCTGGCGCGCATCATTTCCCCCAGTGTTCCCATCCCTTTGGGAGCTTCATCTGTCTGCCGACGAAACTCGGTCAGTGTGGCCTCCTCTTCTGCTGCGGCACGGGCGGGACCAGCCAGTGCAAGGGAAATACGGCGACTGGAGCGATCAATGCTCTCAATCTTGACTTCTATCTGTTCACCTTCCTTGACGACCTCACGAGGATGGTTGATCCGCTTGCCGGAGCCGAGTTTCGATATATGAAGCAGGCCATCCACTCCGTCACTAATGGTGACAAACGCGCCAAAGGTGTCCAGACGTGCAACTGTCCCGCTATGAAATGATCCTTCCGGAAACCTGTCTAGCACCAGGTCCCACGGATCGGTCAGAGTGTCCTTGATACTGAGAGATATTCGATTTTTTTCCGGGTCAATCGACTTGATGACGACGTTGACCAACTGGCCGACACTCAGTACTTCGCGGACATCTTTTACCCGACTCCAGGCGATTTCAGAGACAGGAATCAGCCCTTCCAGACCGCCGATATCAACGAAAGCACCGTAATCCTGCAGAGACGTTACCGTTCCGGCCACTGTCATCCCAACTTTGATCCCGGCCTGAGCTTCTTCTTTCAGTTGTTGCTGTTCCTCCTCAAGAAGAGATCGCCTGGATACTATAATGTTGCGGCCATTTTCTGCGTATTCGCTGATCTGAAACGTCAAACGTGTGCCGATCAGAGCCTCGGGGTTCTCAACACGCCGGAGCGCAATCTGGGAATACGGGCAAAACGCCCGGGCAGCCCCTCCAAGTTTTATCTCATACCCACCTTTGATCTCTTTTTCCACCACACCTTCAACCGGCACTCCTGCCTGCCAGGCCTGCTCCAGTTGAGTGCTGCCAGATGCACCTCCGCCGATTCTGGTCGTGAAGCGCATCTCTCCATGACTTGAAGAGAGGAAGTAGGCAGTGATAACATCTCCTTCCGCGACAGTGACATTCCCATCTATATCAAGAAATTCCTTTCGTTCAATGACCCCCTCCCCCTTCTGGCCGGTATCCATGAAGATCCATTCCGCTCCGATCTTCAGCACTTTTCCGGTCAGCTTCTGCCCCGGTTCCAGCCAGCGACCCGTCTTTTTGTTACTCTGCTCAAACAGCTCGGCAAAGCCCCCATCCTCATCTTCACCGCATTCTTCAATAATTTTATCGTCAATGTCATTTTCTTCAATCATGTGCGTATAACTCCTCTGAGCATATGTGCTGGGCGACAACTATATCACAACTGACTTGATAATCAATTGTGTATAGACATCGAGCGATGTTTCCTGAATCAGATTTTTACTACTCTCCCCCTTGAAAACCTGAATCATTGTGATTATGTTGGGTCTATCAGATTCCATCACACAGAAGGAGACGCACCAGTTATGTCAAAGACCACCAAACAGTTCCAGACCGAAGTCCAGCAGCTGCTCGATCTGGTAATCCATTCGCTCTATTCAAACAAAGACATCTTTCTCCGCGAGTTGATTTCAAACGCTTCCGACGCCATCGACAAAGTACGCTTTGAATCACATTCAGACGAATCACTTCTGGAAGGCAACAGTGACTGGAAGATCAAAATAGTTGCAGACAAGGAAGCCGGCACACTGATTATCCGCGATAACGGCATCGGTATGAACATGGCTGAAGTCGAGGAAAACATCGGCACGATCGCCCGCTCCGGCACCAAGGCGTTCATGCAATCCCTGAAGGAAAAGGCAACCAGCGATAATCCCGAGCTGATCGGCCAGTTCGGCGTCGGTTTCTATGCCTCGTTCATGGTAGCTGACCGCGTTACCATGGAAACCCGCAAAGGCGGAGCAATCACGGATGGCTGTCGCTGGGAATCAACCGGAGATGGCAGTTATACGGTGGAGGAATGCAACCGCGAACTGCGCGGCACTGAGATTACCCTGCACCTTAAGGAAGAGTTCAAGCAGTATCTGGACGAATGGAAGATCCGCTCTATCGTCAAGAAGTACTCTGACTATATCCAGTATCCGGTTGTCATGGATGTCACCCGCAGTGAAACTCCAAAAGGGGTTGATGGTGAAGAAATTGAAGGCGCCGGCACTATCGACAAGACCGAAGAGCAGACCCTGAACTCGATGAAAGCCATCTGGACACGTGCAAAAAGCGATGTCACAGAAGATGAATATACCGAGTTCTACAAGCATGTCTCCCATGATTACGACGCACCGTTCCGCACTATTCATTTTTCCGCAGAAGGCGCCAGTGAATTCAAGGCCCTGCTCTATCTCCCGGCCAAGAAACCGTTCGATATGTTCATGAACGACCGCAAAAAAGGACTGCAGCTGTACGTCCGCCGCGTGTTTATCAGTGACAAATGTGAAGAGCTGATACCCGACTACCTCCGTTTCGTTAAAGGAGTTGTAGACTCGTCCGACCTCCCTTTAAATGTATCCCGTGAAATCCTGCAGGAAGATGTTCAGATCAAGAGAATTCAAAAAAGTCTTGTTGGAAAAATACTTTCGACACTTTCAGAGGTTAAGGATCAGAACTTCGATGAATACGTTACCTTCTGGAAGGAATTCGGTCAGGTTATTAAGGAAGGAATGCACTTTGACTATGCCAACAAGGAAAAGCTGCAGGAACTGATTCTTTTTGAAAGCACCTCTACCGCAGCCGGTTCATTTGTTTCGTTAAAAGAATATGTCGGCAGAATGCCTGAAGGCCAGAAAGATATTTATTATATTACCGGTTCAAGCCGCGAAACACTTGAGCAGTCCCCTCATCTGGAAGCATTCCGCGCCAAAGGGTATGAAGTTCTCTTCCTGACCGATCCGGTGGACGAATGGGTTGTTCAATCGCTGACTGAATATAATGAGAAACATCTCAAAGCGGTTGATCGCGGCGATATCAGTCTGGACAGCGAAGAAGAGAAGCTGGAAAAGGAAAAGAAGCGGGAAGAAGCTCAGAAGGAGTTCAGTGATCTTATCTCCCTGCTCAATGAACGCTTGAAGGATAAGGTCAAAGAAGTACGTTTTTCCAACCGCCTGACCGACAGCGCCTGTTGTCTTGTAGCTGATGAATACGGCATGAACGCCAACATGGAGCGCATCATGAAGGCAATGAACCAGGCTGTTCCGGAATCCAAACGCATTCTGGAACTGAACCCTGATCATGCAATTCTGAAGGCGATGGCATCAATCCACCAGAAAGATGCGTCGGCAGCGGCATTGGCTGATTATGCCGACCTGCTCTACGATCAGGCGCTGCTGACGGAAGGTTCCACAATCAAGGATCCGCTCCGCTTTACCCGGTTGGTGAGTGACCTGATGGTGAAAGCTGCTCAGTAGAAGTTACTGGCAGATCTGAAAAACAGAAACGGCCTCCGGAAATGTACTTTTCCTGAGGCCGTTGCTGTTTGTAAATGTTAGCCGAAATCGCATATTTGCAAACCAGACAGTGACTTACTTTATAGTTCAATCACCTTATCCGTAATTTCAGTAAAAGCCACGTCATGACTGATCAGGAAGAGCTGATCATACCAGTGTTCGGTCACCTCTTCGCGCCCCACATCGATGGCGCGGAAGGCATGGGCAAGGTTCTCCCGACGTGCGGCATCCAGGTTGGAAGTCGGCTCGTCGAAAAAGGCCACTCGCGCCCCGATGGTTTGCAGCAACGCCAGTCTCAGAGCCACAACCGCACTCATCATCTGACCGCCTGACAGTTGGTCGTCGCTGCGCTCCCGCATGACACCATCCTGCATATCCTTGAGAACAATCTGGTAATTCTCTCCCCAGTACAGCTCTTCGTCAGTCTCAGCAATCGTTCGATAGATACGGTCTGCACGCAGACTGATCTCTTCGCGGAAACGCTCTGACAGCTGGGTGGAGACGTTTTTGAAGACCTGGTTGCGCAGGAATCTGACCAGCTTTTCCTTCTCCTCGAAGTTCCTGATCTCGGCCAACTTTCCATCAATCTCGACTTTGATCTTTTGCAGCCGAGCGATCTCCCCTTCCAGGCGAATGCGATTCTTACCCAGATCGTTGATCTGTTGGCGCAGTGTTGCCGTGTCGGCCACCAGTTGTTCCTTATTCTGACGAACCTGAAGATGCAATTCCGGCTGATACCCTTCTTTAAGTCTGGAAAACCCGGTCTGCTTCTCCGACACCTCTTGCTGGAGGCCCTCCAGCAGCTTGAGCATCTTTTCCAACAGCTGGGTCCGGTTGGCAAGGTCGAGGGCATCCTTCTGGGCGGCGTTGAAGGCATCCCTGACCGCTTGATGCTGTACCCGCTCCTGCTCGGCGCGCTCGATCTGCTGATCCAGCTCTGCAAAAGCTTTCAGGTTGGCCTTACGGGCTTCGGTTTTTGCGGTGGCTGTGGTCTGGCGGGCAGCCAGTTGTTCCAGACCTGCTGTACGTTCCAACAGTTTATTGCGGCGAACAGCCAGCAGCGCGGATTGCTTGTCGATCTCCTGCAGCCGGATCGCGCGGGCCTTCAGCTCCTGACCGGCGATATCCGCATCTTTAAGCTGACCGGCCAATTCCGAGACCTGAGTATCCAGCGCCTTCATCTGGAGTTCTAGGTCAGCGGTACGTGCCGTGAAAACGTCGCGAGGCGCACTACCGGCAATATTGCGGCACACTTCCTGAAAAAAAGGGCAGACACCTTCAGCCAGCTTGTCCTTACCCTCCAGCAGACTTTCGCGACGTCCTTCCATCAGGGAGCGCGCTGCGCGCTGTCGTTCCAGTTCCAGTCGCAAACCGTCCAGCCTGGCGGCTGTTTCTACCAGCCGCGGGTCAGGCTGAGCCTCAGTGCGGGCAGTAGTAAGTCCGCTCTCCTCCACCGCAATCTGTTTGGCGATAGTCTCTATTTCAGAGCGCTCGTGCCCCAGTGTCTGGGTCAGTTGGGCTGCTTCTTTCTCCAGGTTTACAACTTCCAGTTCCAACGCCCGCCGTTCCTGTTCCTGCTTGCGCAGCAGCTTGAGCTGTTCTTCAGCACGCTCATAGGCTTCTTTGCCAGCCTTGGATGATTCGATAACCTTCAGGGCATTGTTGGACTCATCAACCCGCAAGCGCTGTTCGGCGATTTTGCCTGCGCCTTCCTTGATACGCCCCTCCAACACCTGAATCTCGGTTGAAAGCCCGTTGATGGCTTTTTCACGACCGTCCAACTCTTCGAGGTGTCCGTTCAAGGCCACAAGGGCAACATCCTTTCCCTTCAGAATCATTCCCTTGTTGGCTACGTCCTCTATGATTGCCGCCAGTTCCGTTTCCCGCTCCGGCAGAATCGCCAGCTGTTCCTGCTTGGCAGCCACCTCGACCTGAAGTATTTCGATCCGCTTCTGTACGACTGATAGCAGGCTGGCAGTTCCCTTGTAGGTCTTGCGCCAGGCATCGATACCGAGAATCTCGTCAAAGGCCTCCTGCCGCTTGGTTGCCTGTTTGATGACAAACGGCCCCAGGAAGTCATTCTGAAAGGGACCTATGACCAGCTTGAACTGTTCGGCCAGCGGGCGACCATTGGCCAGACCGAGTATCTCAGTCACCCGCGCTTCGGTCTCCTCCATGCGGGCATGATCCTCAACCTCGAAGCTGCCGCCGATCTCTTTGGCCAGCAGCCATTTGGCAGCAGCACCGACAGTACGGCTCACCCGGTAGGTTTCATCATCGTCAGCCCGGAAGACCACGCTTATCTCACCCTTCTTGCTGCCGATGGACAGAAAGCGGTCTACATTGGAGACGAAGTCCTTGGCGTCCACACCGAACAGCGCATAGCCGATGGCCTCAAAGACCGTGCTCTTGCCTGCGCCGTTGGGGCCGGAGAGGACGTTGATACCAGTAGAGAAGGAAAGCTCCGTGTCGCGGTGGGACTTGATGTTCTTGAGATGTATCGATAGTATCTGCATGGCTATAACTCACGCGAAAGAAGGCCCAGCAGCTCTTCCCCCTCCACGTCCCCTTTAATGACTTGATCGCGGATTGCCAGAGCCAGGCTGACAAGTTCATCCTTACGCCCCTTGTAGCTGCTGTTGGCACTTATCAGCTCACCCAACACATCCCGTTCGATCTCTGACAGGCTGCGTTTGATATCTTCCCCTACCCCACTGCCGGTCACAAGTGAAAGGTGGTTTTTGATCTCCACGTGAAGCGGATTGCAGATCTCCTCCAAAGCCAGCCGCAGTCGCTCACGCCCCAGTTCGAAGGGGTGGAAGGCCACCCGTCCGGTGAGCCGGACTTCCAACAGCGGCCGGCGCTGATCATCCGTCCGGGGGAGTTTATCCGTTATCTGGCTGCGAAAGCTCTCCAACGCCTGTTCAGAGTTCTCGGCACCATCCAGGCTTATGGTGGCCACCAGCATCGGGCGCGGCGATGTCGGACGAAATTCGTGACGGTAGGCGCCATTTTCTACCTGGACCAGGAGATATCCCTTATCGTACTTCTCTTCACCGAAGTTGACCCGTTCAGGAGCGCCGGGATTTAAGGCGTAGTTGCGCCCTTCAGGGGTGGAGATGATGTAGGGCTTGTGTCCATGACCCAATGCCACATAGTCGAATGTATCAGCCAGCGGCAACGCCTCGTCCGGCTGCATGTTGCCGATTTCAACCGGCGAGTAGGTCCAGACCCCCACATGGAAGAGCAGCAGGTTGTTCTCTGTTTTCACCGCCTCACAAATGCGCGCGACATGGTTGCCCGCCTGGGTGCCGATGTATCCGAGCCCGTAGATGTTGACTCCCTTGATCTCAATATGACCACCCGAGCCGCTTTCAGGATCGAACGGGTCGAAGCGGTAACCGCCATCGTCGCTACGGGAGGGGCGCAGCAGGCGGATGTAGCCCATCTGCGAGAGCGCCTCCATCCACGAGATGCTGTCGCGCCGATGAATCCAGTCGTGGTTCCCCTCGACGGCGATGCAGGGGATTCCGGCGTCTTTGAGCGGCTGCAGGGTTTCGATGGTGCGAGCAAAGGTGCGCGGAAGGATCTGGCCGGTATGGAACAGGTCGCCGCCGATCAGGACAAAATCGACCTGTGCGGCAATGGCATCGGCCACGACGCCGCCGAGCATGAGAAAGAAGTCCTCAAAGCGCTCGGATTCACCGGCAGAGGTGCGGTATGTTTTGCCGAGGTGGATGTCGGCGGTGTGTAGGAATTTGATCATGCGGAAAAGGCCTCAATATTTATGAAATCAGCAGGTCGGCCATCCTCCCGAAGCCAGAAGAAGCGGCCCCGCGTTTTGCGAATTCAGTTGGGATTGCAGGCAAGCTGGTCAGACACCAGCTTTTTGAACTGGGAAACCGAAAGAATGGTTGTGGTAAGGAGTTGGTGCGCCTCGTTGAAATCACTGTCACCGGTGATAATAACGACTTTCATCGTCCGGCCCGGTACGCCTCGACTTCTTCGGCGATCATTGCTTCAGTAATGGCCTTTGTCTGTGGCAATGACTGAGTTGAGCGAAAGAGAGTCCGTAACTCCTCAACCCGTGTTGCCCGATCGTCGTCCTCGGCGATCATCACTACCTCTACTCGCTGACCGGCACGGAAGGGCAGGCCACTGAGTTCGATCTTTGCCGGATCTTTGATTGTCACATATTGTTTATAGGCAAGCATGGCAGCCTCTCGCGTCCATTAGTTGACCTAACCGTACCACATTATTGATCGATATTCAGCCATTCTTACCAATCTCTTCCGGCTTTATCCAGACCATCTGACCGTCTTTCATGAATACGATCGGATTTCCGACCTGTTTATGGCGTATCAAAGCCTCACGTACCCCGGCTTGGAGCGTCTTGGTAATCCTGTCCCCTTTTGCCAAGGCTTCGTAGATTTTGTCGTTATAATGAGCAACCATGTTTTATGCGCCATGATACTTACACTTACGGGTATTGAATGCTTTCATGGCACCTTCAAGTACATTCACTATTTTTTTATTAACATCAGGGTTTTCTATGCTCCCTGAAACAACCGAGAACCGATTCCCATCCTCTTTGTCGATATGCACATGTATAACCTGTTCGGCATCGGACACAATTGCCAAATTCGGATTATGTGTAACCATAATAATCTGTCGTTTTTTCTTAGCTGCTCGAATAAACGGAACTAGAACTGTGGCTACACTATGATTGTCAAGGTTATCTTCAGGCTGGTCTATAATAAGTGGAATATCGTTTTTGTCGAGTAGTAGGTAGAATACCAAGAGAAGTGCGCCACGTTCTCCGGGAGAAAGCTGTTCTAGCTGTTTGTTGCCTTGCTTTAGTTGGTAATTATAGTCCAAAAAATCCAGTTTAAAAAGGTAGTTATATAGCCCGTGAATATCGTTTATTTGGTCTGCGACAACTCTCTCCGCATTGTTATGTTCCAATCTCTTATCAAAGAACAGAGCATTGATAATTTTATCAAGAAAAATAATTACGGAATCTTCATTGTCAAAATCAATGTCAGACGTCATTTGTAAAAGTTGTTTCTCTGCGCCAGCTGTTGAATAAAAGGTTCCCGTTTTGTTGTGATTGACTCTTGCAAATAGCAGAGAGCTGAAATCAGATTTCTTTACCAATGAGGCATTAACTTCAATTCTATATGCTGTTAAGGTGTCAGAGTTTTCTGCAATTATTTCATTCAAACGAGTTTTAATTTCTTTGTATATTGCTACAATTTCCTGTTTTTTCCGGAAAATTGAACAAGCAGTCTGCTTGCGCGCCTGATACTTTTCATCAAGATGTCTTGGTAGTTCTGACTCAAGAAATACCAAGACCGCCTTATAATATTCTATCGTATCCAACGTCTCTGAACTGCCGATAATTTGTGATTTCGCATATTGCCATTCTGAAACTGCGGTTAGATAATCCTGAAACTTTTTCTGTTCGGAATCCAGCTTGGCTTTTTCAATTTTAAGAAGCCCTTCTTTTTGTTCTATTTGTTCTTTTAATGAAATTGTAACTACTTCTGAAACTACTTCTCCTAAAATTTCTTTTATTTGAGAAAGCAACAACTTTCTACTATCTATTGCGGCATCAATTGAAGCGCAATCCGAGCGATAGGAAATAACAGTGCCAATCTCAATTTCAAATGGTGCGAGTAGATCCCTTTTCTCTGCAATAAAACGATTTAAATCTTGTGTTTTAATTTCGACTTCGTGTTTTATGTCTGTTAGTGTCTGGATCTCTTGAAGATACTGTTTCTTTTTAGCTTCATTACTGGTTTTTTGCAATTGAAGCGATGTGATATCTTCAGTAATTGACGTAATTTGTGAAACAACAGTTTCGCTAGCCGCTTTTTTTAGTGGGTCGTCGTTGGGATTGGATATTACTGTGGGTTCAATTAATGCGCTAAGTTCATCTTGCTTTTTTTTGAGATTTTGCTCTATCGCTGTTTTGTAGGCGTTAGTCTTCTTGGACTCAAGCTTTATAATTTCATCGTTGATATTTCCTATATCATCAAAAAGTGCTGAAAGTTCCATTTCTACGCTTTTCTTTTTTTTGTCAATCAAATCAGCAAATGAGTGTGCTCCAAGGCGTTCTGTCTCGTCGATATGAGAGAAAACTACTTTTTCAATTTCTTTTTGAAACTCTTGAACCGAGCTTATCTCATTGGTAAGTCTTTCAAATTGACCTTGAGGAAGGTACTTAACATCCTTTATTGCAGAGTCATCTGCATCTGCTGATAAAATTTTCGGAATAATCGCTTCGCTTTGCCAAACAAGGCTTGCAATGAAATTTTTTGCAATTCTACCGTTCTTTTCCCGAAACTTTTTCTTTGTTAAAAATGAAAAATCATCATCACTATGATAGTTTGAACAAAGAGAGATGATGTCTGAAATTGCACTTTTACCACTGCCTTTATTGCCGATAATTGCAACTAATTCACTATTGAAAGGAATTATTACATTTTCGAACCATTTTCCTTCTTTGTTGTCATAATCATCAATCGGTTTAATGGTTAATTCCTTGATGTATTTGGTACGATGGGCAGAGACCCTGGAAATTATTTCAGGTTGTTTACCGATGAATACGCGATCCTCGGGCTCGTTGACGACTTGTTTTAGACCTTCAAATGTGGTGTCTGCTTTATACCAACAGCTTTCTTTGACAATGTAATCCTTTATGTTGTGATTGTCGGAACATAGAATCATTGGGATGGTTTTTTTAATTGCAGGAAATACAATATCTCGATAGCCTTTTTGGTCGTCCGACTTACCTAACTCGTATATGTCAACAATATTAGCAATATCTGTTTTCTGAGCGATAGTGTGCGCCAGCGAGTTTGTTATTTTTTCTATGCTTCCATGCTTTTGGCCGGAATGAATCGTAACGATGCCGCCAAGTTTATGAATCAGCGACATTGTGTCTGCCAAATCACAATAAACTTCATTAGGCTTTTTGGTTTCACCAATGATTTTTCTGATTTCTGTATTGTTTTGAATTTGCCCCCACACATAGTCCAGATTACAGTTTTCGGGAAAGATCCCTATAAAATGAATGGGCTCACTGCCGCGAGCATCTGATAAAAATTCGATGCCCGGAAGAACCGTAATGTTATTCGTAGCGCCCAGTGATTGAAGAGATTTGATTCTTGTGAGATCCATTACATGGTGGTCTGTAATGGCGACAAGGGCAATGTCTTTAGATGAGAGTTCTTCTATTATTTCGTTGTCGGTGATGGTTTTATTCGAATAGTCATAAGAGGATGGAGTGTGGAGGTGAAGATCCCATTTGCGCCATTCAGCACCTTTTGTGTATGATCTGGTCATTTATGATCCTTCTTTTGATGTTTTACTAAGGGAACACATAAGGGGTCTGCCCTTGACTTGAGACAATTGGTATTCATAACTTACTGATTTCATAATAGTGGATGCGTACAACGAACTTGTAGAAACCTGACAACTGAAGATGAATAAGGTTGCTTAGGGTTCTGTGTGGCTAAATTCGGCTGATCTGTGCTGGTTTATATAGGTTTGCAGACCATGACCAGCAATAGCGTGTTCCTTCATTTTGTTGACGTGAAGAAGCCCCGGCTTAATGTGTGTATAGACATAAATTTTAGGTGTTGTCTTGAAAGACACTTTTATAAAATCTACGCCAATATCGTACGACACGACTCCTGAAGGCTTACCAAGGTTTTTATAAGGTTCCATTACTCGTCTCCTGTGTGGGTTAGAACATCCATGTAATATCTAAATTTCAAGTCGGGGCAATTTTGCAAAAACAAAAAAACCGCCCAACCAGCATACTTCGAGGCTCAGCGGCTATTTATTACAGTCCGATTTTCCCACCTTTTTCATCCCCGTCCTCATAGCACAGCCTTAAATCGTTTACTAAATCATGTAAAAAGATTTCTAATTTACTAAAAGTGCCTCACATTACTCCGGCGCTTCCCCACTGTCAACGAATCACATGACAAAACAAGAGGTCGGGGTTTGGACAGGTTAGTTTGGAATCAGACTCGACGGATATTCAAACTGGTCAGATATTCGATAAGCTCGTGCATGTTAGTTGCAGGACTGCTGGCGTCGGTTGTTTGGTTGTGCTGCTGCAAACGGTTGGCATGTTTGATCGCGTCTGGAAGCAATTCTTTCGTTAAGGCAAAGATATTCCGAGCGCCCTTTTTATAACCAGGAATGCGCCCCTTTTTATTCAATTCGGCAATGACCAGCTCACAGCTTGAGGCATTACCCGGTGCACAGAATTGTCGGGTCGTATAGCCGAAATGAAGCAGCAGCCAGAACTCGAAACAGGGTACAGAGGTTATGGCCGTAAAAGTAATTTTTTTGCCCAACCGCGTCTGGCGCAGCTTGTCTATGGCAGCATCGTAGGTTACGTGTTTATCCCGATCAATCACGCAATAGACGCGGTCGTAATCAGGATCATCCCGAAATTTTCTGATGGCATAATTGACTACGCTGAGCGGATCTGAGCCGCACTCTTCCCCGCAGATATCAATATTGGCGGTGCTTAGCCGGTAGGCATCCCGTATCTCTCTGAAGTAGTTGGGTTCTGTTTTGGCCCCCTCGCAGACAATAAGCACTCGGTCATAGGGCGCTTTTCGGGAGCGGTTCCGTTGCAGGGAAGCAGCACGCCGCTGTTTGCGCTTATGGAAAAGATCGTCCGTACCCATCAGAATCTTACATCGCCGATATATGGCAAAGCTCCGTAACGTCCCTTCAGATAGCCTTTTTCCAGAGCCTCACCTTTGCGGGGGGTGAAGTCGGACAGCGGATACAGCCTGGTGGCATTGGCAGCATCTTTTTCCGTGAACCAGATCTGATCACGACGGAGCAGCTCGTTATCGAGCACAGATGTATCGTGAGTCGAGAAAATCAGTTGCGCATTCTTCCGGTTAATCCGGGGATTATTAATCAAACCGATGAGAAAACGTACCATCAGGGGGTGCATGCTGTTATTCAGTTCATCAACGAACAACACATGGCCGTTGTCCAGCACATCAAGCCAAGGACCTGCAAGGGTAAACAGCTTTCTTGTCCCGACGGATTCATCGTCAGGATCAAGGGCAACCAACTCTTCTGAACCTGACATCGTGTGCAGAAACGTTACTTCAGGCGTTTCCTTGCCATCCAATTCCTTACGAATAACTTCCTTAAGAGGCTCAGGCATGTCGGATGGCAGGTCTGTCAAGTCAAACTTCATCATTTCAACCTTGAGATCCGCAATACTCAGATCCGCCGCGTTCAGCAGATCAAGGATCCTCTTCCTTCCTGCCTCTGTCTTGCAAAAAGAAGCTGAATATGTCGGTCCAAGACCACCCACACCGATAGTGCGAAGCTTCTGATGGAACCAGTTATAAACCGGCTTCAACTGCTCGTTGTTAAGTTGGACGGCGGTAGACAGAAACAGGGCGTTACTGCGCGTCGTTTCCTGAAGTACGGTTTTATGTCCTTTGAACTTACTGCCGAAATACCAGCTTTCCTTGTTGGCAGCAGTATCGTATTCCCGTTCAAACCAGCGCTGAGGGCGACCTTCCGGATATGCAATCAGCCACTCGTGGGTGACTCGCGTACAGTTGACGGCAAAACCGTACTGGTAGCGCACCCCCTCTTGCAGGAACAGCACTTCAAATTCACTCGGCTCAGTTCGGTTGACGGTATTGAACAGGAACGGTTTAACATCGATTGGCTCCCCTTCCTGCCCCTCCTTGGATGATTCGGTTACAAAGCTCTCCATGAAATCGATTGCCTCCAGGAGATTGCTTTTCCCGGAGGCATTCGGACCGTAAATAGCGACAGAACGGAGCAGGCGCGGCACTCCATTTTCAGAGGTAGTGAAGCTGTTTTGCTCCTGCAACTCGGTAGCAGGGCTAGCTACCAAGCTGAGAGTTTGCGTTGCCTGAATTGATTTGAAATTGGTAACGCTGAATTCAATAAGCATGACTGATTTCCTTTCATATGCAATCTAGAGCTAAATATTGCATATTTTTTGCAAAAAACAAATATTATTTTGCATGTTGGACTTATTGCGCAGATCAATCTTACGGCGTATTGATGAGGAAGTGGGGCAGGAGTTCAACACTTGAGAGGTTAGCCGAGGTACGAAATAGATCGAGCGTCTCGTGACGTTCTCGAGGATATGGTTGACGCATGCCGATGGCCCGGACCCCACTAAATGTCAGGCATTTATTTTTATAACTTGACTTTGTCAGGTTTTCGCCATATCTTCAAAGCATGGGGGTGCCGAAATGAGCGATGGACCTTTCAAAAATCTGAAGCTTGGCACGCGCTGGAAGCGGTTCGCTGAAGCAGTGCAAAACGAAGCCTTTGACAGCTCTGCATGCTGTGCTCTGGCCTCGCATGCCCTCATGCATGAAATTCTTACTGACAGCTTCCGTGCCATTCTGGCCGCTCTTCAGTCGTACGCAAGCCGAAAACAGTTAGACCTTGATCCGTCGTCGTCGATTGAAAGTATCTTCAACGACCACATGAAGACGCCATTTTCCGACACCTTGCAGAAACAGATAGTGTTTCGCTTGAGCGATCAAGTCGCCCCTGCCGATGCAGTTCGGCAAGCGCTGGATGCATCTGTCAACGAGCATTCCAGCGATGCCAGAAACCGGATCGTAGATGAGTTCATCCGCGCCAGGGAAACGAGGGAGATACAGCATGATCTGTATTTTCGCGCTGTTAACAATGTAAAAGCAATTTTTGGTTCACTGGCAAAGAGTGAAGTTTGTGAAGCGCTACATGTCGGCAACAAGAACGCCTTTAAGGATGCCGTCTCTAAGAAACAAGGTTTAGATGAAGGGCCACCACTATGAAGTCTCACCAGATTAACCGCATCCGACCCGGACATTTGCTTTACGTCGTGGAACAGGGCCGCAGGTCTGAATACGAACGCCAGGACGGCGCGACCATAGTTGAAATAGGTAAGGAAATCGTCTTTGATCCGAGCATTCTTGATACCTATCGCTATGATGGATGGCAGTCGGTTCATCATGACCTTTTGGTGGTCTGTGCAGCGATCGAGTTTGCCGACCGCCGGTACGCCCGTAGTAACATACAATGGTCCCGCCGGTTCCTCATCACCGTTCCAGTTCTGGAGCTGGATGTGTGGCAACAGCCGAAGGTGCATGCATATCTTGGAGAAACGCTACGTCATCTGACCGGTGATGATTGGCACTTCTCCTTCGTCAAGGGATCGGCTGTAATCAACCACCGCCAGCGTTCTCTGGACTTCGGTGATAAAAAGGAGTTCACGATCGCCTACAGTGATGGACTTGACTCCCGCAGCGTTTCAGGGATCTATGACAAAAATAATATTGCCGTGCGTGTACGTATATCGAAGAGCAAGGACAAGGTTAAGCTGAGGGAGCGTCCGTTTGACCTGATCCCTTTTGAAGTTAAGCTAAAGTCACTCGAAAGTGGCGTGCGCTCCAGAGGATTTAAGTTCGCGGCAATAACCGCCATTGCCGGACATATTTCCGGCGTTAGCAAAATTATTGTGCCCGAAAGCGGTCAAGGTGCTCTCGGCCCTGTGTTGCTTCCTCTACACAACGTCTATGCGGATTACCGCAACTACCCGACCTTTTTTAGAAAGATGGAACTCTTCATTAAGGTGCTGCTTGAGTATGAAGTTGCCTACGAACAGCCACGCCTTTGGTACACCAAGGGGCAGACGATCTCATACTTTTTGACACAGCCTGGGGTAAGGCCGGAAGACATTCTGAACACCCGCTCCTGCTGGCAGCAACGCTGGAATGTACGCATTGATGGTAAGCTCAGACAATGCGGCTTGTGTGCGGCGTGTTTGCTGCGACGGATGAGTATGCATGCCGCACACATTTGCGAGCCCGACGACACCTACATGTTTGCGGACTTGACGGCAACCAAATACGAAGATTGTATTCCGCGAATCAACCTCGTGCGGTCGAGAGAGATGGTTGAATACGGCAGTGCTGGTGTCCGTCACTTACAGCAACTCGCAGATTTATCAGGGCAACCCGAAGCAGCATTGAGACCACATATTTTCGAGATTGCGCGAGCTTCAAACGCGTCCGAACAAGACACCCGCGACAATTTGAGGAAATTACTGATGCAACATGAAGAAGAATGGCGAGATTTTATCAGCGCCCAAGGAAAGCATAGTTTTATAAGCAACTGGACTGAAAGGGGGGCTCTATGAGCGATCTGAACGAAATCAGCGCACAGGAAATAGGTCGTCGCCTCCGTCTCGCGCGCGAAAACGCCAATATCAGGCAGGATGACGCAGCGCAGGTCATCGGTATGTCTCGTCCGACGCTGGTGTCAATCGAGAAGGGCACGCGCAGAGTCCGGATTCAGGAACTCCAGAGCCTCGCACACCACTACGGGGTTTCGGTCAACGCCCTACTCCGACGCGAGGCAGTACATACTGACCTAATCCCTCGTTTCCGCAGACTTCGAGAGATCGAGGATACGCACACCGTCGAGGCCGTCCGGCTGCTTAATGACTTGGTGAAAGCGGAAGTCGAGCTTGAAAACGTCCTTGGAATTGAAAGACGTAAAAATTATCCGCCAGAGCGAGGTATAAACGTCGGCGACGTAAGTGTGTTGGCCGAGCAACATGCACAGGAGCTACGGAACTGGCTCGGGCTTGGGTCAGGGACGATCACTGATATTTTCACCCTGATCGAGTTGGATCTTGGCATCCGGCTATACCAGCGACGACTTTCCGCCGGTTCGAAAGTGTCAGGGGTCTTCACCTATGACACTTGTGTTGGGGCCTGCATCCTACTAAACGCCAATCATCCGTTAGAGCGTCGGATACAGTCCGCTGCACATGAACTCGGGCATTTCACCGGCACGCGCCAAGTGCCTGAGGTGCTTGAAGAGAATGAACATTTCCTGGCACGGGAGGAGAAATACGCTAACGCCTTTGGTCGCGCTTTTCTGACGCCGAGGAAGAGTTTCGAGGAGAGCTTTCGACAGTTGACGGCAGGTGCGGACAAACTTACGCGGCGGTATGTTATTCTTCTTGCTCACCAACATCATATTTCACGCGAGGCATGTGTTCGGCGGCTTGAAGAACTGGGACTTGCAAAGAAGGGTACGTGGGATTGGTTTGAGTCTAACGGTCGGATTACGGACAAAGATGCGGAAGCAGTGCTAGGGGACGCCGCCCAGCGTCATGACCCCGCTAAGGATGACGCTAGTCAGCCGCTATCTCACCGGATGAGTCTTATGGCTTATGCAGCGTGGAAGCGCGGACTTATGTCAGAGGGACAACTGGCTGAGCTTTTGAAGGTGCGCCGTGTAGAATTGCGGGAGTTGATTGACCAGATAGAGCTTGAGGAAAGCGATACGGATGACTTACTCAATCTCCCGCGCTGATGATATGATACCGCTAGTCCTCGATACGAGTGTTCTGATAAACCTCCACGCAAGCACACACGGAGGCCGTATTCTTAGCTCTCTGCCCAACGATATCCTTGTGCCGGAAATTGTGGCCTCGGAGCTGGAGCATGAAACGAGCAAGAATAATGGTGAGCACCAATTCATTCATGATTTGGTTGCCACCAGAAAAGTGAGGATTGTTGCTCTGGACGAACGTGAATATGAGGTATTCGCAAATCTTGTATCGGAAAGTCCGTCACTTGACGATGGAGAAGCCGCCACCATAGCCACTGCTGCCTGTCGGAGCTGCCTACCGATCATCGATGAACGAAAAGGGCGACAAAGGGCGAAAGAGCACCTTCCAGAAAAGCAACCAGGGTGGTCGCTTGACCTTTTTCGTCATCCTAAAGTTGTTGCAGAACTTGGTGTAGCGCTATCCATCGAGGCTCTGTATTTTGCCCTGCGTTACGGTCGAATGCGCATCCAAGAAGAACATTGCGACCATGTTGTCAGACTTATCGGCGTTCAGTGCGCCCTTGAGTGCAACTGCCTTCCAGGCTACAAACTTCGGCGACAACAATGGCAAGAACTTAGCTCCTCGCTTAACACATTGCGAAAAAAGATTGAGGAATAAGGATTGAAGGAGTTGTAAGTTAGGTTTGACTAGAACACTGAATTTTTCTGGATTTTAGATATTGTGAAGGCCGCACCAGGTGCGGCCTTCACGTTACAATTATGCTACGAGACAGGGGAATTTATTGCCCCATATAATGGAAATTCTCAACCCTCAACCCTCAACCCTCAACCCTCAACCCTCAAGCCTCAGCCTCATCAATCCCTTGAGAAATCTTAGGGGAACGTAGTTGATTTGTCGATTAAGATCCCGTTAGTCAACTAATCAACAACGTTATAGGGTTCCCACTCGTTTCTTCATAATAAGGGGAGCGGCCCTGTTTCCCTTCGAGAGAATTAGTGCATCGTCTCAGAGACTTTCTTTCCATCCAGTGTACGGACTTCGTACTCGGCGGTCTTCATGGTAACGCCAAAAACTTTGCGCAGATTGTTGTTGATTGCGGCGAGCACGAGGTCTAATTCAGCAAGGGTTTTCACTGAGCCGCGCATGACCTTTTCTTTCAATCCGTTATCTCGCTCGACGAAGTGCGCCCACTCAATTGTTCCGTCCACTTTTTTCTTAACCAGAAGCTTGTAAATGCCAACCTGCGGAATGCCTGCAGTGACATAACCGGCGAGTATCTCTTCATCTTTATCAATATTCATTACCGCCATTTGTGAGGGGTTACTTTTCATGGTTTATCCTATCATCATAGACCTCAACGGTCAGACTTGTGCCGCGAATTGAGTAATCACGATGGATCAGTGCGTTAACCAGAGCCGGTCGTTCCCACTTTTGCTTTTGCTGTACGCATACCGTCGAATATCGGCTCGGCCACGCCTGACGGGAATCCTGGCGGAAGAGCTGATGCAACACGGCTAATCACTTCTTCCATTGTGTCGAGCAGTTCCCGGAAAGTATGATTAAGGTCTTCCTCGGGAAAACGGGTTTTGCGGGATATGCTTGACCAATGGCGTCTCAAAATTTCATTCCACTGATAATGCTTGTTTTTGCTGTCTACAGACATCGCCATTTTCATCTGTTTTGTATGAAGCTCTTTTCTCGCCACAATCGGATAGGCTGACATGACATCGTACAGAGGTGTCATTCGGAATCCGCCTCGCGGCAGCAGAAATATGCTGAAGTTTTTTGCGTGCCCATCAATTGCTCCAAGCAACCAGAAAAGAATCTGCGCTTTCATGAACAGACGTCTGTCGGCAATTGCGTTTTCAGAGCCAAGCAGAAGATCCATTATCTTATGTATGCCCGGTCCGCCGTCTTCCTCATACTTGAATACCGGTGGAACCCCCATGGCCTGGCACATATCCTCCTGCGGAAGACGAATAATCCAGGAACCATCTTTTGACATGCGCCGATCAAATCTCTGAACCACAAAAGCTTTGATATCCTCAAACATGGCTATCTCCGCACCGGCAACCGGTATGCCGTATTCTTTAAGTATCAGGTGGCAGAGCCATTCGTTTTCCACGCTGTCGGTCAGGTTGATCCTGGGAGTCTGTCCGATCGGCAGTTTAAATATGTGGCTTGTCGGAGTGGAACCCACCGGCCTGCACCACCGGTTGTCATGCCGAAGCAGGGCCGTTTTTTCCTGTGCGCCCGCTATGGATATCCTGAAATCGGTATCATTTTGCATCCCCAGCGGCATCGATTTGTAATTTCTGAGTGTCTCGGCGATCTCGGCATCAGAAAGAGGGGTTGCGGTTATGTATGCGATGGATGGCGGGTCTTCTGTTTCAGGTAACAGTTGGACAGCTCCGACGCAATCTCTGCCGATGTGCCATAAAAGGTCAAAACATCTGTCGCTGGCTGCGCCGAACCGGGTCTGTATGCGTCTTCTTATTGCGTCGTTGTCCGGCAGAAGATTGTCGAAATAACTTTCGACCACCTTGCCGTGCAGCGGATGTTGTCCAAGGGGGAGCGATAACGAAAGCGGCCTGCAGTTTTCGGAGTGGAGCCAGGAAATATCGTAGGTGAGCTGCATCTGTCCGGTTGACGAAAAGGACAAGCTGCCGACCTTCTCGCCGTTTATGTAAATGGTCAATGGTATCCGTGTTCTGGGTCTGGCCATTGTTACCACCTGTCCTCTTCCTGATCTGGTTTTTCCTGCGGGCCGATCTGGATTTTAAGATTGAGGGCCGCCAGCAGAATCAGGACGGTTTGCAGTTTTACCGCCGGTTTTCCTTTCTCGATCATCGAAAGTGTGGTCTGGTTCAACCCTGTCATTTTTCCCAGGGCGATCTGGGTCAATCCCTGTTTTTTTCTTTCATCCTTGACGAGCGCCCCCAGGGATTGCGCCGATGTAATGAGTCTGAACATGTGGTGGTTGTCCTTGATATTTTGTCTAAGTCAGATAATCCATGTTTATTGTATATATAATATATTTTTATATTATTGTCTAAACAGCATAAATGCAACATAAATGTTGGACAAAAACAGTGTGGGCAAAGCAGGGATTATCAGCTTTGCCCGCCTCTGATTGTAACGTACCAGCAAGGGTGATAAGGAATGGTTCAGATTATCCCCCTCCCTATAAGACAAACGCCGACCAGACCCTTACTGGCGGTGAAGACGATCCGACCGGCAACGTCGTACACGGTGTCGGCCTCGTACATCCGCAGCACCGGAAATCGCATTCTGTTTCAATCAATCAGGTTCGCACGGTTCTAAAACAAACTTGATACCGGAGAGTATTTCGGAAACCCGCTTGGGTGAAAGCGTCCCGACATTTTCGTCTAATGTTCCCGGAGTGCGGCGACAATCTTGAGTCTGCTGGCCCTGATGGCCGGTATGACTCCACCGATAAGACCCATAATTACTGAAAACAGCAGGGCTTTCCAGGCGATATCAAAGGTCAGCGTAAAAGAGAATGCCAGTTCTGAAAAGGTCTGCGAGTTCATAGTTGATACGGTTATCAATTGCATGAAGGAAGCGCATACCAACCCGCTGACACCGCCGATCAATCCCAGCAAAACAGATTCAAGCAGAAATGCCGTCAGTACACTTGAGCTCTGGAAACCGAGTGCCCGTAGTGTACCTATCTCCCCTACCCTGTTGGCTACGGCAGCATACATGGTTATCATGGCACCGATGATCGCACCGATAGAAAAAATAATTGTCAGCGACAAGCCGAGAATACGGAGGAATTTAGCCATTACTTCTGACTGATCACGGTAGTAGGTAATTTCACGGCGCACATCAATCGTCAAATGCGGATCAGCATCAAGCTTTGCCTTGACTGTTGCAAATGCAGCGCTGTCACGCAAACGAAAGGTTAACGACGAATAGGCAGGACGACGAAACGCCTGCATCAATTGAATGGCGTCCCCCCATATTTCAGAACTGAATCCGGTCGCACCGGCATCTAAAATTCCGACCACGGTCCAGTCACGCATTCCGAAGCGGAGTGTTTCAGCGATCCCTCCACCTTTGAAGCGAGCGGCAATACTGCTGCCTGCCATAATTTCGGATGAGCCGGACCGTTGCATTCCTCCCATCACGTAAAATTACCTTCAGTAACTCACTGCGGCAATGGTTTTTCATAATTATTTATGCCGGCAGCGTGATGACAAACCGGCATCCACCAGAAGGAGGTGATTCAACCGACAAAGTACCGCTGTGGGCTTCAATAATTCGATAACTGATTGCTAATCCAAGCCCGGTACCGGATGGCTTTGTAGTCCAGAACGGTTCAAACAGATGCTGAGCATCATTCGCCGCTATACCGGTACCACTATCGGTGATGCTGATGTTGACAGTGGCATTCGCTACACTGAAGTCAATCCGGATCATTCCTCCGCCAGGCATTGCGTCTGCAGCATTTTGCATCAGATTAATGATGACTTGATGCAACTGGTTCGGATCAATTGTCACCAGAGCCGATTCCGGGACCACATTTTGAAACGTTATATGGCTAAAGCGGGGGTCATGCGCAAGAAAAAGCACTTCCTCATCGATATACGTACGCAACTCAATTTTCACACGTTGAGGTGTAGCAGGGCGGGCATACATCAAAAATTCTGATATCAGCGCATCGAGTCGTTCGGCTTCCCGGGTAACTATTGCCAGAAGCCTCGCATCAGCTTCTGCAACAACTGCAGCACTCGACAACAGTTGAACTGAACCACACAGAGCGGCAAGCGGATTCCTGATTTCATGTGCCATCCGGGCAGAAAGCTCACCAAGCGCTGCAAGCCGGTCAGCTCTTTTCAATGCTGCTTCCATATGTCTGATTTTGGTAATGTCCCTGAAGTTAACAATATAACCGGCAAGCACTCCTTTACTGTCATTAAAGGGTGACACATGATACCCCAGGGCCATCACAGTTCCATCTAGCGACTGGTATTCAAACTCCCGCTGCACTGAGTCACCGATTGGATTAATGAGACCGGATAACTGCGGAAAAACGACATCAATCTGTTTGTCATAGACATCTGACTGAGTGACACCGCAAATAGCCTCGGCATACGGATTGAAAACCCGGATTCTACCAGTTGTCGTTGTTGTCAGGAGACCGCTTTCACTATGGGCAACAATTGCTGCATTGAGCTGATTCAGCTCAAAGAAATCAATAGAAGAGCGCTGGAGAGCCTCTTCACTTAAGCGAGCTCGTTCAGCCAACATCCCGGTAACAAAAGCGGTCAGCCCAAAGGCAATCAAGTTAAGTGATATTGTATAAAAAAGGCGTAATGCCCCGACCTGACGAGCATCAGTCTCACTCAAACCAATAAACGAAAGATAACCAAAATACTGAAAATCAAGAATTGTACCGTACAGAATTCCACACAATGATGCGGCATACAGTGCCTGTCGACGCCCCAGAAGCATACCGGAAGTCATGATAGAAAGGAGATATAAAAATGAGTATGGACTGAGAATTCCGCCGGTAAACAGAACAAGGACGGTCACAAATGACAAGTCCCAAATAACCTGAAGATTGGTAAGAAACTGAACATGCTTCAGTTTCTTAAGCGCGAAGAGCGAAATGATCGAGAACAGAAAAGAAAACGCCATCAACCTGGTGACACCAGGCTGAAAGCGTTCTATTTCTGATAAAAAATTTTGATATTCAAGAAACAGCGTTACTGCCAGAAAAAGAAAAGAGACTATAATTCTGGCGTAGATGAAGAGCCTGAGCCTTCGTTCAGAGCCCATAGTCAACCGCCGACGGCTCCCGCCAATTTGAAAATAGGCAGATACATGGCAACGACCAGACCCCCGACGGTTGTGCCCAAAAACACCATCAGCAACGGTTCCATCATTGACGTCATGGCACCGACAGCATCATCAACCTCGTCATCATAGAAATCTGCTATTTTATTCAACATTGCATCCATTGCTCCAGTCGCTTCGCCTACAGCGATCATCTGAACCACCATCGGGGGAAAAACACCGCAGGCTGCCAGCGGTTCCGACATTGTTTTTCCTTCAGAGATCGCCTGGCGGACAGCATAGATTGCCTCTTCAACAATTTTGTTACCGGCTGTTTTTGCTACAATCTCAAGTCCGTCCATTATTGGCACACCAGAGCTGACCATGGTTCCCAGCGTTCTGGTAAATTTTGCTACAGCAACTTTTCTGATCAGCGGACCGGCAATTGGGGCTTTAAGAGCCATTCGGTCAATATTTTTCTGTCCGGCAGGCGTGGCATAATACTTTTTAATTCCCCATACGATGGCGTAAAAACCACCGATCAGTACAACAATATATTTGAGCAGGAAATTACTGATTGCGATGACAATCTTGGTCGGGAGGGGCAACTCCCCACCGAACTCAATGAACATTTTAGCAAACGTCGGAATAACAAAAACAAGAATGACGCCGACAACAACGACAGCGATAGACATAATCGTGATCGGGTACACCATGGCGCCCTTAATCTGTTTTTTTAACTTCATCGACTTTTCTATGTATGCGGCCAGACGGGTAAGAATGGTATCGAGAATACCGCCAATTTCCCCTGCAGCCACAAGATTAACAAATAACTGATCAAAAGCCTTCGGGTGTTTGCCGAGAGCATCAGCAAACGTAGAACCGCTTTCAACACTTTCCTTTACTTTGTACAATATTACCTGAAAAGTTTTGTTTTCCTGCTGGCTTGCCAGTATATCGAGGCATTGAACAAGCGGCAAGCCGGAGTCAATCATAGTTGAAAACTGACGGGTAAAAACCACCAGATCTTTTTCGTCTATCTTTTTGCCACCGCCGAATGAAGGCAACTTGAACCCCATTCCTTTCGCTTCGGTTTTGATTACAATATTGCTGAATCCATATTTTTTCAGCTGCGCTTCAACGGCATCAACAGTTGCCGCTTCGATAACACCTTTTTGCGTGCCACCGGTTCTCGTGCGAGCTTCCCAGTTAAATTTGGGCATAACGGTTCTCCTTCACAGCATTCAGTGCATCTGGGAATTACGTTGCATATTTGCCGCCGGGCTGCTCATCATTTTTTTAAGCTCTTCCGGGTCCTGCGAACGGCCGAGTGCCTCTTCAAGTGATATTAATCGTTTCTGAAAGGAAGTTAATAGAGATTGATTCATAGTCTGCATTCCAAATTTTTCCTGACCGATCTGCATCTGGGAATAAATCTGGTGAACCTTGTCTTCACGGATCAAATTACGGATAGCGGCGTTCGGTACCATAATTTCAAGAGCCAGAACGCGACCTTTTGTTCCCATTTTTGGAATTAATATTTGTGATATTACGCCCTCCAGCACAAAAGAAAGCTGCGCCCTTATCTGCGTCTGCTGATAGGGAGGAAAAACATCAACGATGCGGTTTATCGTCTGTGCACATGAATTGGTATGAAGAGTAGCGAGGCAGAGATGGCCCGTTTCAGAAAGAGTAAGTGCTGCTTCAATAGTTTCAAGATCACGCAACTCACCAACCAGGACGACATCAGGATCCTGTCGAAGTACATACTTCAGTGCGTTTTTAAAACCTTTGGTGTCTGCTCCGACCTCTCGTTGATTTACAAGACAGCCTTTGTGTGGATGGAGGTATTCGATCGGATCTTCGATAGTGACAATATGCTCACGACGATTAACGTTGATGTAATCAACAATTGAAGCCAGAGTGGTAGACTTACCACTTCCGGTGGGGCCCGTTACCAGAATCAGACCACGGGGCCGGGCAGCCAGTTCCGGAACAATCGGTGGCAGGTTTAATTCTGCAAACGTCATGATTTTATACGGGATAACTCTGAAAACACCAGCAACAGCACCTCGCTGGATAAACATATTTCCCCTGAAACGCGAAAGCCCTTTCACACCGAATGAAAGATCCAGTTCGTTTTCTTCTTCAAATTTATGTTTTTGAGCGTCGGTCAGCACACTATAACAAAGCTGCTTCGTTTCAACCTGATTCATAGGGGGGAAATCCATGGCGACCAGATGCCCGTCTACCCGCATTTGCGGAGGAGAGTTTGTAGTAATGTGAAGGTCTGACCCATTAGATTCTACAAGTATTTTTAATAGTTGATGAAGGTTGAGCATTGCATGTCCTCCTGGTTAATCGTCAGCAACTGTAATTCTCAACACTTCTTCGAAGGAAGTTACCCCCTCCTTAAGCTTTGTCAGGCCTGATTGTCGCATAGTCTTGATGCCGATTCGCATGGTTTCCCGCTTAATTTCAGCGGTGTTTGCGCCATTTAAAATCAGTTCCTTGATTTCTTCCCGCATTGGCATAACCTGATAGAAACCGACACGTCCCTTGTATCCCGTGTTGTTACAGACCGGGCACCCTTTGCCCCGCATGCAGACATATGACGGCGCTTCATCCGGAGATACTCCGGCATCAATAAGCGCCTGCACCGGAATTTCCTCAGGTTGTTTACATTCTCCACAGACTCGACGGGCCAATCGTTGCGCGGTTATCAGATTAACTGCTGATGCAACCAGAAATGGTTCGATTCCCATGTTGAGCAGACGGTTGATAGTTGCCGGGGCGTCATTGGTGTGCAGGGTCGAAAGCACCATGTGACCGGTTAGAGCAGCCTTGATTGCTATTTCTGCAGTTTCAAAGTCGCGAATTTCTCCGATCATGATTATGTCGGGGTCCTGGCGAAGAAATGAACGTAACGCTGCAGAAAAATTGAGGCCGATATCTTCATGCATCTGTACCTGATTTATACCGGCAAAGTTAAATTCGACAGGATCTTCGGCAGTTGAAATATTTTCCGAAACTTTATTCAGTTCGGCTATTGCTGAATAGAGGGATACTGTTTTGCCGCTGCCCGTCGGTCCGGTCACAAGAACCATACCGAAAGGCTTATGAATCTCATGCATAAAATGGGCGAGAGCCTCGGGCTCATATCCCAGTTTTGTCAAATCCGTTTGCAGATTACCTTTGTCAAGAAGTCGTAGTACGATCTTCTCGCCAAACAGTGTAGGAAGACATGAAACACGGAAGTCCATGTCCTTGCCTCCCCCCAGCTTGATTTTGATGCGGCCGTCCTGCGGAAGTCTACGCTCGGCGATATCAAGTTCAGCCATAATCTTGATACGAGAGGTGATCGCATTCTTCAACTTTAAAGGTGGCTTCATGACTTCGTAGAGTACGCCATCAATCCGGTAGCGGACTCTGAAAAGTTTTTCGTATGGTTCCACATGAATATCGCTGGCTTTTTTCCGGATTGCATCCTGTAAAATAGCATTGACCATCTTGACAACCGGAGCGTCTTCGGTAGCCCGTTCAAGAGAATTGAGATCGACCTGCTCTTCGTCGCCAATAATCTCCATATCCTCAACATCCAGGTCGCTCATGACGTCTGCCAGCGAGGCTGACTGATCATAATACTTGTCTATTGAGGCTTTAATCCCCTGCTCTGATGCTACAACCATTTCAATGTTGTAGCCGGTCATAAACTTTATGTCTTCAATTGCAAAAAGGTTCGATGGATCGCTAACTGCGATAATGAGAGTTGCGCCAGCTCTGTTAACCGGCAGCAGCTGATATTTTTGTACGACTTCAGGCGGAATTATTTTTATGACGGAGGGGTCTATTTCATAATCGGCAAGATTAACACTCGGAACTCCATACTGCTTGGATAAAAAAGAAGTGAGCTGCTCCTCCGTAATCAGCTTCTGACTAATAAGAATCGAGCCGAGGCGAACTTGACTGCCAGAAAGCTTTTGTTCTTCTAATGCTCTACCTAACTGATCGCGATTAATGAGATTATTTTTTACCAGGATTTCTCCCAGTCTGTTAGTCTGCATGATCGCTCCGTTTACATTTCTAAACCGCAATACTAGGGAGAATACCGGTTATTGTCAAGCTGTAGTTATAAACATGTCACGAGTTAATGATATGTCCGGTCTTGTAGCACATAACCTGTCCGGTTTAATTTGTCGTTGGGAGACGACCAATGAACCGGACAAAATGGCTACAGGAGACCAAACTGATGAGATTCAAAGAAGTCTACGG
>VFJW01000096.1 GCA_009885845.1 Geobacter sp. | reverse complement strand
TGGAGGATCGTGTAAGGTGGAAATTCGGAAAAAGCATACCCTTCGCGCTCCGCTATCGCCCGCATCGGGGCACCTTTCAGTACCTTGAGCGGTTCGATCTGGATCATGTCCGGCTGTAGTTCTGCGATTATCTGCAGGGAGTTCAGGAATCCGGCGTAATCCTCTCCCGGCAGACCGGCTACCAGATCGAGGTGCAGTTCAATCCGTGTCCCGGTTTTGAGCCGCCTGACAGTGGCAAAAATCCGCGCCAGATCAGCTGTTCGTCCAACCTGTTCTAACGTTGCTGCCGACGACGACTGGATGCCGATTTCAAAACGGAAGGTATTCTCTGGAACGTGTGCCAGTGTCAGCAAATTTTCATCAGTAAGAAGATCAGCGGAAATTTCAAAGTGGAAGTGGCTGCTCCGGTTATGTGCCAGAATGAATTTCCAGATTGCATCGGCTCGTCCGGCATCATAATTAAAGGTGCGGTCTACCAGTTTTATCTGCGTTGCATTGCTGCTCATCAAAAACAGGAGATCCTTTTTTATCCGTTCCAGGCTGAACGAGCGCACTGTCCCCTCAACCGATGAAAGGCAGAAGGCACAGGAGAACGGACAGCCGCGAGAGGTTTCGTAATAGATCAACGGCTTTGAAAAATCCACTAACCCGGCTTCAAACGGTGACGGCAGCGAGTCAAGATCCAGGTTTGTTCTGCTGAGCGGGCCGGATACTATATCGCTGCCGTCCCGGAAAAACAGATTGTCGATCTCTGCTAGGTGATTCTGCACCCGCACGGTATTATCCTGCCGCAGCAGTTCAATCAGTCCCTTGAAAGCCTCTTCCCCCTCGCCTTTGATCACGTAGTCGATTGCACTGTTGTTCTGCATGAGATCAAATATGCCGAAAGAAACTTCCGGTCCTCCCAGAACAATAACGGTTTGCGGGGATATTTTTTTGATATCTGAAACAACCCGCAGGGTCTGTTCAATGTTCCAGATATAACAGGAGAATGCCACGAGGTCTGATTTTTCGGCCATGACAAGTCTCAGGATATGCTCGCGCGGTTCGTTGACGGTCCATTCGCGAATAATTATATCGACTTCCGGCATGTCCCGGCAGTAGGCAGCCAGACAGGGAAGAGCCAGGGAAGCGTGCGAGTATTTGGCGTGCAGGGTGGTAAGGAGTAGTTTCATAGTTGCGGGCATTATCCTTCAAAAGCAATTGAAACACGGAGCAACTGAGCAACGGAGAAAGTCAAAAAAATTAAAATCTTGGGTACAAACAAAAACAGAGGCAGGTTCCGGTCTGCCCCATAACATGTCGAGATATTCTCTGTCGCTCCGTTGCTCCGTGTTATTCCGAATATCGGTTTTTAAGTTGTAAAATATCCTGACGTTAGAATGGTATCGTATATCTGCCTTCTCTGCTCTGTATTCTGGTATTGAATGTTTCCGACAGGACATTCAGCTTTTCAATGACAGCGGCTCCTCTTTCGCCTTTTAGTAGTTGCGGCTGGAAACCGACCCGCCGGTGCAGTACGTCGAGCGGCAGTATTTCGGCTTCACGGCGATTATCATCCAGAGTAAGACGGATCATGGCGCTGACGTCTGCGACTGAACTCTTGCTGGCAAAAGCAAAATTCCCCAGGCTGTAGAAAATGAGACCATTTTTGTACTGCTCGATTCCTTGCAGAACATGAGGGTGATGGCCGATGATCACATCGGCGCCCGCATCGATGGCCTTGTGGGCGGCAGTGCGCTGGTATGGCTGCACCGTGCTGATGGCCTCTTTCCCCCAGTGAAAAGAAACAATTACGTAGTCTGCCTCCCTGCGGGCGTTTGTTATGTCTGCAGTCACGAACGTTTCGTAGCCGGGAGCGGTACCGGCACGGTTCCGGCTGGCGAAAAATTCAACCGGCTGGGTCAGTGAATAGCCGAGGAAAGCAATTTTTTTGCCTTTTATCGTAAATAACGCTGATTTACGGGCTTCTGACAGATTTTTACCGGCTCCGATCCAGGCGATGCCGTAGTTGCTTAAATGTTGCAGTGTCTCCAGAAGCGCTTCGCTGCCAAAATCCATGCTATGGTTATTGGCGAGAGTGACCAGATTGAAGCCGGCAGAACGAATGGCTTTTGCAACGTGCGGCTCGGCCCGGAAGCGGAACTGCTTTTCAGAATATTCCTGTCCGCTTTCGGCAATCGGCGATTCCAGATTAGCGAGACTGATGTCACTTGCGGCCAACTCTTTTCTGATACCATCAAAAGGGAAATCATATCCTTTTTCTCTCAGGAATGGCGCCCATTTCCCGGCCAGCATGATATCACCCACTGCGGTGATAACAATCTCCTCTGCATGCAGCTGCAGCGGCTGATAAAGAAGTATGATGATTGCGAGAAAGTAGGTGGCAATTGATTTCATAGGGCTCTTTTGCATTGACGTATATCGAGGCAAGTGCTACTAAATACACGCTTACTACCGAAAAATAAAGGTGTTTCCCGATGCTTGACATGAAAAACATTCGTGAAAATATGGATGAGACCGAGCAACGTCTCCGAACCCGTGGCGGAGAATCCTATCTTGATGGCTTTCGTGAACTGGACGAACGTCGGCGAGTGCTGCTGAAAGAGAGTGAGGCTCTTAAGGCTCTCCGTAATTCGGTCTCAGATGAAATAGGTCGCACGAAAGACAAAAGTCAGGTCCAGGACAGAATTCTGGAAATGCGTGAAGTCTCTCAGAAAATAAAAAGTATGGACGAAGAGCTGGGCGAGGTTGATGAACAGCTGCACTCTTTCCTGCTGACAATTCCGAATCTGCCGCACGCCTCGACCCCGATCGGACGGTCAGAAAATGACAACGTTGTGGTCAGATCCTGGGGCGACCCTCAGAAGCTTCCTTTTGAAGCAAAGCCGCACTGGGATCTCGGCGAAGATCTCGGCATCCTTGATTTCGAGCGGGGTGCCAAGATTACCGGAGCGCGTTTCACTCTCTACCGCGGTGCCGGTGCACGGCTGGAACGGGCTCTGATCAACCTGATGCTTGATCTGCATACCGATACTCATGGGTACCAGGAGGTGCTGCCACCGTTCATGGTGAATCGCGAATCGATGCAGGGAACGGGACAGCTTCCCAAGTTCGAAGAGGATCTTTTCAAGCTCGTCGATCCCGATTTTTTTCTGATTCCGACTGCCGAGGTGCCGGTAACCAATATCCATCGTGGCGAAATCCTCAGAAAAAGCGAACTGCCGATCCGTTATTGTGCCTATACGCCCTGTTTCCGTCGCGAGGCGGGTTCCTACGGCAAAGACACCCGTGGCTTGATCCGTCAGCATCAATTTAACAAGGTGGAACTGGTACAATTTGTCCACCCGTCGGAATCTGACGCGGGGTTGGAAACATTGACCGGACATGCCGAAAAGGTCCTGCAGCTGCTGGAACTCCCCTACCGTGTTATGTCTCTTTGTAGCGGAGATATCGGCTTTTCGTCAGCTAAAACCTACGATCTGGAAGTCTGGCTGCCGGGCCAGAGCTGCTATCGCGAGATATCCTCCTGCAGTAATTTTGGCGACTTTCAGGCTCGTCGTGCCTCGATCCGTTTTCGCGAGGACGAGAAAGGCAAGCCGGAATTCGTCCATACGCTGAACGGTTCCGGTCTGGCCGTTGGGCGTACGCTGGTGGCAATTCTGGAAAATTATCAGCAGGCCGACGGTTCTGTCCGGATCCCTGCTGTGTTACAACACTATATGGGCGGTCTGGAGCGGATAGCTCGATAGATTGTTGCTTGTCTGGCAGGTCTCTATTTTGTAATGCAGATGCTGCGGGGAGGATTCCAATGTTTGGTAAAAAAAATGCGATGTTGTTGGAAGATGCGGAAGCCAGACTAAAGCAGCAGCAGGATAAGCTTGACTGGTATCAGCGGCATTACGAAAAACAGCAGGTCTACATTGAAGAGCTGTATGATGTGGTCGGTGACCTTTCCCGACAGCTCGGGATGGTTCTTAAAAGCGAGAACATGGAGCGCCTCCAGAATAGTCCTTTCCTTGAAGAAAATAGCAACTTTTTCCTTGACCTACACCTGCTGTTCAGCTCGAGGCTCAAGAAAGGCAAGAATGTCACCTGCTATTACGGTAAGGAGCTGGAAGAATTACAGCGCAAATTTCAGGACAGGGATTTTAAAAACAGCAAAATTATCTACCTGACCGAGCGTCTTTCCCTTGGTAATTTGCGTACACTTTTCAAGGATGGGTTATGGAGAAAATCTGTTGAAGAGTCCTTGTTATCAATCAGAAGCGAGAAAAAGTTTGATACGGATCAGTAGTAAATTGTATTCAACCTGAGTCATGTTGATGCTTATCCATTTGAAAATAGGAAACAGGTGTGCTATATAATCAACCCTTACAATAAACGGAAGGGTGGCCGAGTGGTTTAAGGCAGCGGTCTTGAAAACCGCCGAGTGTAACAGCTCCGTGAGTTCGAATCTCACCTCTTCCGCCATAAAATCAGATTTCGGCGGTTGGCTACTAATACATGCTGACCGCCTTTTTTGTTGGAAAAATCTGTGATGATCGCTTTCAGGAAAATCAAATCAAGCGAGGCAGTCAAACAGGGAGAGGTCACATTATTTTATGCAGATTACAACACCATTTATAAAGCTGGACAGCCTGTTGAAGGCGGAAAATGCAGTTTCTTCAGGTGGTGAAGCAAAGATGATGATTGCTGAGGGATACATTTCGGTAAACGGTGAAGTGGAACTTCGTCGTGGCCGTAAGTTGTACCCTGGAGACCGGGTAGTGTACGGCAAAAGAAAATTTCTGATTGAAGCCGCCTGAGCGCAAATAATTTGACTTATCCAGCACTTTAAAATTAAAATACCATCTTTGTTTATGCCAATTCCCACGCGTTAGAGCGTTAATGAGGAGAAATGCAATGAATATGAGATTTCTTGATGCCTGTTGGGGCAAACCGGTAGATCGGACTCCCGTATGGCTTATGCGTCAGGCCGGTCGCTATCTGCCCGAATATATGGCGGTTCGCTCCAAATGTACATTTCTGGAATTGTGTAAAACCCCCGAATTGGCCGCAGAAGTTACTATTCAGCCGGTTGATTTTCTCGGGGTTGACGCTGCAATTATGTTCTCGGATATCCTGACACCGGTTGAACCTATGGGGATGAAACTTGATTTTGTTCCCGGCCCTGTTTTTGAAAGTCCGATTCGCAGCATGGCTGATGTAGAAAAACTGCGGATCCCGCAGATGGAGCAGGATGTCCCCTATGTGCTCGAAACGATTAAAATTTTGCGGCGTGAACTGGCCGGAAAAGTTCCACTGATCGGGTTTGGCGGCGCTCCGTTTACGTTGGCCTGTTATATGGTTGAAGGGAAAGGTTCGAAGGATTTTGCCCAGATCAAGCGGATGATGTATGCCGCTCCTGATATCTATGCTGCCTTGATGGAAAAAATCACCACAATGAGTATGGAATATCTGAACGCTCAGATTACGGCCGGCGCGCAGTGTATCCAGATATTCGATACCTGGGGCGGTATCCTCTCTCCCGCTGATTATGAGCGCTATGTGCTTCCGTATACCTCACGGCTGATCAACGGCCTGAACCGCCTGGCAACTCCGATTATCCTTTTTGTCAAAGGTTCAGGAGCCATGCTGGATACAGTTAAGAAAACCGGAGGCGACGTTATGGGCCTTGACTGGCACGTCAATCTGGGCGCAGCCCGCGATCAAATCGGTCCGCAGATGGCGGTGCAGGGGAATCTCGATCCGACTGTGCTGTACGCGACCCGGGAGATTATTGAACGCGAAGTCAAACGGGTTCTGGATGAGAACGCCGGTCGACCCGGGCATATTTTTAATCTGGGCCACGGCATCCTGCCGACGGTTCCGCCCGAAAACGCCAGGTTCATGGTGGAGTGCGTACATCGATTGTCGCAGAAATAAGCACGAGGGTTGTATGTCTATTTCACTTAAAAACTTTGTGATCTTTGTTGCCGATCTTGCCAAAGCAAAATCTTTTTATGCCGATCTTCTCGGTCTGCCGGTAGCAGGACAAAGCGAAATGCTGATTGAATTTTTCCCCGGAGCTGTCACGACGCTTGGTGTTTCGCTGGCTCTTCATGACGATGCCCGAAGTCTGGTAGGAAGACACACCGGCATCACCCTTAAAGTGGATAATATTGTCGGGATCTGCGAAACGCTTAAAAATGGCGGAGCTTTTTTTGTAGAACCTCTCGAGTCCAGTCCGTGGGGTAAAATGGCGGTTGTACAGGATTTTGACGGCAATATGATTGCGTTAGTGGATCGCTAGGTGAAAACCGTTACCCGTGAACTGGTGCAGCATATTTCTGCCGAAGCCAGACAAAACCAGAGGTTGCGCAAAAACCATAATTTTCATCCGTCCGATATGTCCCGCTGCCACCGCCTGCTCAATGCCATCGAACCCGGCTCATACATCAGGCCTCATCGTCATCAGGATCAGGAGAAAGACGAAGCATTTGTTCTGATGGCCGGCAGATTGGGAATTGTTACCTTCAGTGATGCCGGTGAGGTCGCCGAAAAAGTCATACTGTCTCATGCTGCCGGTAATCTGGCGGTTGATATTCCTCACGGCGTATACCACACCGCACTGAGTCTGGAGTCAGGCACCGTGTTTTATGAAGTCAAAGCAGGCCCCTACCTCCCGTTGAATGAGTACGAGCTGCCCGTGTGGGCTCCCGCAGAGAACAATCCGCAGGCACAGGTTTTTCTGGCTCACCTGCGGAGTATGTTTGACTGATGCTGTTCACCCGCTGCCTGTTGCTCTTTCTGGTGGTGTTCCTTCTTGGGCACGCCGGTTCAGCCGAATGCGCCGTGTCCCTTCCGCGCATGCGCCCGTATACCGGAATCGGACTGGTCGTTTTTTTGAATTCTGGCAATACCCCTCGTCAGGAGCTGCAGCTGCAGTTGTACGAGGAACCGGGGCTTGTGCGTGCCGGAGTGCTGGACGGTTCCGGAATAACCGGAAATGAGTGGATATTTGGTGTTTCCGAGAAGGCCTTGCCGCTCATCGTTTCTGCCCGGAAAGGGAACTGGTTGCGGATTTTTTTTGACGATGCAGGGCGGGAAGCCTGGATTGATCCACAAAATATGGGTCGTTTTCAATCGTGGGAACAGTATTTAAAAAAACAGACCGGCCGTATGCTTCCTGCTCTGCAACCGCAGTATTACCAGCTTGTTGAACAGCCAGGCGGGAAGTTGCTCGGCGTAATGACACCAAAGCAGGTTTTTAAGGTATTGAAGCTTGATAACTCCTGGGTCATGGTATTAACCGACTTGAGCCAGGTCGGCTGGATACGCTGGCGCGATGATGATGGTCGCCTGACGGTTAGTGCGGGAAATAAGTAACAGTAACTCAAAAAAACGATGATTTATCAGATATCTTAGGCCTATTTGAGGTGTGGTATGAGAATTGAGTTGATACCGCCGGGAACCGGCGAACTGACGTATGAAATAAGGAATATTGTCAATGTGGCAGAAAAACTCCAGAAACATGGGGTCAAGATTAACTGGGAAAACATTGGAGACCCGATTGTCAAGGGTGAGGTCATTCCTGAGTGGATGAAGGAGATTGTTGCCAGGGCTGCAATGGATAACCGTACCTGGGGGTATTGCCATACCCGTGGTGTGCTCGAAACCAGAGAATTTATCTGCGACACCACCAACAATCGCGGCGGTGCCCAAATTACGCCCGACGACATCATTTTTTTCAACGGACTCGGGGATGCCATCGCTAAAATATACGGCTGCCTGCGGCCGGAGGCGCGGGTGCTTATGCCGTCGCCGTCGTATACCACCCACACGCTTGGTGAAATAGGTCACGCGCACTCGGCGCCTTCGCTGTTCTGTCTAAAGCCTGATAACAACTGGTACCCGGATATGGAGGATCTGCGTAATCATGTCCGCTACAATCCGAATATCTGCGCGATCATGATTATCAACCCGGATAATCCGACCGGCATGGTCTATACGAAGGAGATGCTGCAGGAGATCGTTGCGGTAGCGCGTGAAAACGATCTGTTCATCATTGCCGATGAGGTGTACATCAACATTGTGTATAACGGTGAGAGTACGGTGCCGATCAGTGACATAATCGGGGATGTTCCCGCCATTTCGTTGAAAGGTATATCCAAGGAGTTCCCCTGGCCAGGATCCCGCTGCGGCTGGATTGAAGTGTATAACGGTCAGAAAGACGAGCGTTTCCGAAAATATATCAATCAGATACTTACCGGCAAGATGAATGAGGTCTGCTCCACGACCCTGCCGCAGACGGTCATTCCTGAAATAGTCCGTCATCCCGAATATTCTGCCTATCTGGCGCAGCGTATCGCCAGCTACGAGCGGATGAGCAACATCACCTATGAGTGTCTCAGCCAGGTCCCTGCGCTGCAGGTGAATCGCACCAATGGCGCTTTTTACATGGCTGTGGCATTCAAGGACGGCCTGCTGAACAACCGGCAGTCGATTCCGATCGCCAACCCTGAGGTCAGGGAGCTTGTCGAGGGGCTGATCAACCAGCCGGGAGTCTCTCCCGATAAGCGCTTCGTCTACCAGATTCTGGCAACAACCGGCATCTGTATTGTGCCGCTTTCTTCGTTTTCAACGCCGCTGCAGGGGTTCCGTGTGACGCTGCTGGAGAAGGATGAGAATGAGTGCCGCCGGATATACCGCACGCTGGCAGAGAAGATCGGGGAATACCTGAATTCCTGATAATTGTTGCCTGGACGTATAAAAAGGGGTGAGAGGCATGCGCCTCTCACCCCTTTTTATATCCGGTGTAGCAGAATCAGAATAATGGTCCGGTCAAGCTTTCTTGTCACTGTCCTCGCTCTTGGGCTTAATCTCGATCTCATCTTTGCCATCCGACGCCTTCTTAAAGTTACGGATACTTTTGCCAAGCGCTCCGCCGATTTCCGGAAGCTTTCCAGCCCCGAAAACGACCAGAACTATGACCAGTATAATTATCATTTCCGGCATGCCAAAACCAAACATTGTGCCCCCTCTGCAGCGAGTGTGTACAGTACAGGATACTATCTCATTGACGATAAAAAAAATCAAGCGTTGTGATGCGTGATTCAAGCGAACAGTGATGAATGGCAGAGTAGCTCTACGACAGTTAGCACCAATAAAACAGGTTGTTAGATAGATTCTTATCCGGAAACTCCGGATAAGAATCTGTTGGTTTTCGAGTCGGAACCTACAGAAATAACGGCCTTCTCGTGCTTCATTGACACTGTTTTTGACGCATGGTACAAGAATGCCTCATATCACAGTGGTGCAAGGGTAGCGCATGTCAAAACAAGCATATTGCAGCGCTGCAGTACTGTTCCTCTCCATGCTCTGTTCAGTCGGAGTTGCGTGTGCTGCAGACATGGAAATAACTCCCTTCAGTACCTTCAATCAAAGTCCGCTGGTTCAGATCTACGGGCTTCCGCACGATACCAGCGCCGACATTGTACCGCCCGGAGCGTTTCATGTCGTTCTGAATCAGGACCTCTCCAGCAACTATTCTGTCAACAGCAGCGCGCGAGAACAGATAACACTCGATGGCGAAACCTACCGATCGACATTTTCGGCCCGTTACGGCATCGCTCCACGCTGGGAGGCGGGAATCGAAATACCCTACCTTTTGCAGGGGGGGGGATTCCTCGACAGCGTTGTCATCAACTGGCACAATACGTTCGGACTGTCGCAAGGTGGTCGGGACAGCGCCCCCAAAAACCGCGTCAACTACAGCTACATCAAGGATGGCGAGCAGAAACTGTCGATAGACCGTTCCGGATCAGGGCTCGGAGACATCACTCTATCCGGAGGATTCAGCCTGTATGACGTTCGCGAAACGGGTCGTCATGACAGGCTGGCGCTTAAAGGGGGGGTCAAGCTTCCCACCGGTGATAGCTCATACCTGTTCGGCAGCGGCAGTACCGATGTTATGCTCCAACTCTGCGGCAGTATGCTCAAGGATAGCGAATGGGGATCTCTCGGTGTGTACGGATCTGTTGGCGGTCTTGCCATGTCCAGAAGTGATGTGCTGCGCGACCAGCATAACCCGCTTGCAGGAGTCGGTACGTTCGGTTTCGGCTGGGGGCCGGCTTCATGGATATCATTCAAGGTTCAGCTCAATGGCACCACTCCGCTGTATCGCGGCAGTTCGCTGAGTGAAATCTCAAAAAGTTCGCTGCTGCTTCTTTTCGGGGGGGCGCTCAAACTTCCGGGAGAGTATTTGCTCGATATCGGTGTCGCAGAGGATGTGGCGGTAACCACGGCACCGGATGTGAGTTTTCATCTGGGGCTGAGCAAACGGTTTTAAATAAAAAAAGCCCCTGAGAAGGGGCTTTTTTGCTGCCATGCATACGTTGTCAGTATTTCTGGTCGGCGTAATCAACCCAGCCACCGGCCAGAACCAGTGCCTTGTCAAAGGGAGATGTTTCGAAATGAAACGTACTCTGTTTGCCGCCACCGCTCATGGTCAGAGTTCCGGCTTTGATGTCGACGTTCATGGTGGTATCCACGGCGTCCGCATATGAGAATATCTGGTCAATATCGGCCTTGGGCAGTTCGATGGCGGCCATGCCGCAGTTGAACATGTTCTGGCGGAAGATGCGGGCGAAAGATTCGGCAATGACAACGGTTATACCGTTGACCTCAAACACCCAGGGGGCATGCTCGCGGGATGACCCGCAGCCGAAGTTGGCGCGGGATACGATCACACGGGCATTCTTTGTTTTAGGCCCGTTCGGATCGAAGCCGGGCAGCTTCAGGTCTTCGAGAATATAGGGTCTGAGGTCTTCCTTCGTGATCTCGGTCAGGTACTTGGCCGGGATGATCTCGTCGGTGTTGATGTCGCTGCGGTCAAGAAAGAGGACCGGGCCTCCGAATGTTTTCATATTAATACTCCTTGAAGAATATTTAATCGGTTACAGGTACTTCCTCGGGTCGGCGATCATTCCCTCAATCGCGCTGGCTGCAGCCGTGGCCGGCGACATCAGATGCACCATCCCCCCTTTGCCCATACGTCCCATGAAGTTGCGGTTGGTGGTTGATGCGCAGACTTCGCCCTCTGCCAGAACGCCGTTGCTCATCCCCAGGCAGGCGCCGCAGGTCGGATTGGTGACGCAGAACCCGGCCTCCATGAAGATCTCGATCAACCCTTCATGCATCGCCTGCTGCTGGATTTTTGGGGTAGCCGGCGAGAGGATGCCGCGTACGTTCGGAGCCAGTTTGTGGCCTTTCAGAATCCGTGCCGCGATGCGCAGATCTTCGATGCGACCGTTGGTGCAGGATCCGATGTAGATCTGATCAAGCGGGGTGCCGGCCATTTCGGATACGGTCTTGACCTGATCCGGCTTGTAACCGAAGGTTATTGTTGGCTGCAGAGCCGCGACATCAATCTCGATGGTCTGGTCATATTCGGCGTCAGCGTCGGCACGCCATTGCGAGTAATCAGCCAGAGCGGCTTCCTTGCTGGCGAAGTCGCCGTTAATGAACGGCCAGAGGTAGTCGACGGTGGTCATGTCCGGCTGGCAGATGCCCGAAGTACCGCCCGCTTCGATGGCCATATTGCAGAGCGTCATGCGCGATTCCATCGTCATGTCGTCGATCGTTGAGCCGTGAAATTCCATCACCCGGTCGGTGGCGCCGTTGACGCCGATTTTTCCGATGATGTGCAGGATGACATCCTTGGCATAGACCCCTTTGGGGAGTGAGCCGGTGACGTTGAATTTAATCGTTTTGGGCTGGCGGAAGGCGCAGACCCCTTTCAGGATGCCGACCTCAAGGTCGGTCGTGCCGATGCCGGCGGCAAAGGCGCCGAAGGCGCCGTGGGTGCAGGTGTGGGAGTCACCCATGATGACAGTATAGCCGGGACGGATAAAGCCGCGTTCCGGGAAGAGGGCGTGACAGACGCCGTTGGCGCCGATATCAAAGAAATCCTTGATCTCGTGGCGGCGGGCCCAGTCGCGCAGAATCTTGGCCTGGGTGGCGGTCTTGGTGTCCTTGCTGGGGGTGACGTGGTCGATAACCGCCTTGATCTTCGTCGGGTCAAAGACGCGATCCTTCCCGCGCCGGATCAGGTCATCAATGGCGATCGGCGTGGTGATCTCATGGCAGAGCACAGCATCAAGGCGCAGCACTTTGGTGCCGGGGAAGGGCTCGTTTACCAGGTGAGCATCAAATATTTTTTCAGAAGTTGTTTTACCCATTTCTCGACCTCGCGTGATTCAGTATTCGTAAACTTGTAGCATAGCTGTCTGGAAAAAGTAAACCGGTGAACATTTTTTTGATATTGTAATATCGGTGCGGAAGCAGGATTTTGCATGGAAAACTGCCGCGGGCATGGTATAACGGCACCAACAAATTTGCGGCAGCAGGGACGCGTTCATGAATCAGGAATGTCTAAAATCAATGCTCAATTCGGTCCGGCAGGGGGAGCTTTCCGTGGAAGCCGCCCTGCAGCAGCTGCGTCAGCTTCCATATGAGGATATCGGCTGCGCTCAGGTCGATCATCACCGCCAGTTGCGTCAGGGAATGCCGGAAATGATTTTCGGTGAAGGAAAAACGGCGGAGCAGATCATGGCAATCACCGCTGCCATGTCGGAAAAGGGATGCAACATCCTCGTGACACGTCTGGACAAGGAGAAGGCGGGGCAGGTTTTACAGCTCTTCCCGGCGGCGTGTTATCATGCCGAGGCACGCTGTCTGACCCTTGAACACCAGCCGCCGGAGCAGCGGGGGAAGGGGACGATTCTGGTTATTTCAGCCGGCACGTCCGATATACCGGTTGCGGCAGAGGCGCTCGTAACGGCCCGCTTTCTGGGTAACCAGGTCGAGCAGATCTACGATGTCGGCGTGGCCGGTATTCACCGGCTGCTGGCACGGGGTGAACAACTGGCCGCCGCCGCGGTCATTATCGTGGTGGCCGGCATGGAAGGTGCGCTCCCTTCGGTGGTCGGAGGGCTGGTGGATAAACCGGTGATTGCCGTTCCGACCTCGGTCGGGTATGGCGCTTCCTTCGGCGGCATTGCGGCACTGCTCGGGATGCTCAACTCCTGCGCCTCCGGGGTGACGGTCGTCAACATCGACAACGGTTTCGGCGCCGCCTGCGCCGCGAGTCTGATGAATCGGATGTGAATGTCTGTTGACGGTATGGTGTGTTCAGCATACAATAAAAGCATATTATGGAGGTGTATTTTATGCGTGCGACTTTAAACATACCAGATGAACTTATTGATGAGGTGCAACGGCTTTCCGGTGAAAAAACCAAGACCCAGGCGATTGTTACCGTGATGGAAGATTATGTTCGCCGCAGGAAGATGGAAGATCTGCTGGCTCTGCGGGGTAAGATCGCCATTGAATATGACTGGGAACGAGAAGAAGATGCCGAGTTGAAGGCAGCGGAAGAGCGGGAGCGTTATGCCGCCAAATAGGATACTCCCTGATACCTGCGCCTGGATTGACTTCTTCAGGGGCAGACAAACGCCTTTGGCCGAGGCGCTTGGCGACTCACTGATGCGGGTTGAGGTTGTTACGTGCGGGGTTGTGCTTTATGAACTGCTTCAGGGTATAAAGAACCAAAGCGAAGAAGTTCTGGTGCAAAATGCCTTTCAGGCGCTGTCGCATCTGGAGATGACGCGGGAGCTATGGATCAACGCGGGGCAGCTCTCGGCTCAATTGCGGAGCAGTGGCAACACGCTGCCGTTTTCCGATATCATGATCGCTGCGATTGCATTGGACTCCGGAAGTGCCATCCTGACAATTGACCGTCATTTTGAGGCTGTTCCCGGCCTCACAATTGTGAGTGGTTCGCTATGAACACAACAGTCCCGCAAATTATCCACGACCTTGTCGAACGCTTCGAACGCAACTATGAAGCCTACAAGTCCGGTTCCTACAATGAAACCCAGGTACGCCGCGAGTTTATTGATCCCTTCTTTGAAGCGCTTGGATGGGATGTCAATAATCGCGACGGCAACGCCGAAGCCTATAAGGACGTCATCCACGAAGACGCCGTCAAGGTTGGCGGCATCACCAAAGCCCCTGATTATTCCTTCCGCATTGGTGGCACCCGCAAATTTTTT
>VFJW01000134.1 GCA_009885845.1 Geobacter sp. | reverse complement strand
TCATTCATGCTTACTGCCTTATGAGCAACCACTATCATCTGCTCCTGGAAACACCCTCCGGCAATCTTTCAAAAATCATGCAGCATATAAATGGCGCTTACACCAGCTACTTTAACGTAAAAAGAAAAAGGAGCGGACATCTGTTTCAGGGGCGCTATAAGGCGATAGTCATTGAAGCAGATGAATATGTCCAGGAGTTATCCCGCTACATACATCTTAACCCCGTGCGAGCGAACATGGTTACCAGACCGGAAGAGTACCGGTGGTCAAGTTACCTTGATTATATCGGAGTCAGAAAACGCCCTGACTGGCTGGAAACATCCTGCATACTTGATTATTTCGGCAAGGGGGAAGAGCGCTTCGAAAAATACCGGGGATTTGTGGAAGAACTGCTGGGCAGTGAGTATGAAAGCCCGTTTGGCGGTGTGGTTGCCTCTACCATCCTTGGGAGTGAAAGCTTTGTTTGTGAGCTTACAGAAAAGCATGTTGACGGCAAGCAGGGTGACCGGGAATTATCCTCAGCCAGAAAGCTGATATCTAAACCATCATTGCAGGCAATTCTTGAAGCGGTAGAGAATATCTTTGGGGGCAGCAGGGTAAGCAAAAACGCGTCTATCTATCTTTGTCACAAATACAGCGGAGCAGGCCTTAAGGAGATAGGCGAAATGTTTGGTGTCAAGGAATCGGCAGTCTCACAGGCTAGTCGAAGATTTGCACAGGTGTTGGAGCGTGATAAAGAGTTGCAGGTGCAGATTGAAAAGGTCAGAAAGGGTCTTATGATATAAATAGTGTAGGTTTGACCCCATATGGTCTTTTCCATATGGTCTTTTACAGGGAACCGCGAAAATCGCGGTTCCCTGTTTTGCTACTTTGTCATTGTTTTTGAATTTTCTGGCTTGCATCTGATGTGTCAAACGAGATACAATCCAGAAAAATGATACTGCGGAGGAAACTATATGCCAAGAGCTGCAATGATTCATGCACGGATGGAACCGGAATTAAAACAGAATGTTGAGAGTATCTTTAGGGCGCTTGGAATGACCACGACCGAAGCTGTAACGCTTTTTTACAAACAAGTGAAGATGCGGCACGGGTTGCCATTTACGGTTGAAGTACCGGATGAGGAACTGGACGCTTGGCAAAGAGAAGAAATCAAAAAAGGTCTTGAGGAAATGAAAGCCGGAAAGCTGATTGATCACTCCGACGTTGTCAAACGATGGGCGGCTCGGCAATGAGAATACGCTGGACAGAAGGAGCGGACGGCAACCTCGACCAAGTGGAGGAGTATATTGCTCAGGACAATCCACCGGCTGCGGTTGCCACAGTAAATAAGATAATCGAAACGGCACAAATGCTGACTGACTATCCGACCATCGGAAAGCGCGGACGAGAACTAGGTACACGTGAACTCGTTGTTGCCGGCCTCCCGTACATCGTCATTTATTCTGTGCAGCGCGAGGAGTTAGTTATTCTCCGGGTTCTGCATACATCCATGAAATACCCATGACTTACCTCTCATGTTACCCGCTCCGCTACAATCTTGAAAGAGTACCACGACAAAATATCAATACCAAAACAGAGAACCCCCAAATATTCAACCAACGGCAGCACCGGTCAGCGGGAAAAAAGCCCCCGCCGAGCCGGTGTGCCTTACCCCGTTGAACAAGAGGATGAAAATGAGAGATTATCTGCTTTTATTCATTATTGTTGGCATCAGTATGTTCTATATTATGCTGATCCAATCCAGGCGATTCAGGTGGAGAGCAATGGCTCATCGCCTCGGAGCAAAATATTTCAGTATGGGGCCGCTCAAGACCGGCAGAATTACTGGTATGATAGGAGACCGAAAATACTTTGTTGCAACTGCTGTTAGCAATTCAGGAGTCATCATACCCTTTGCATACGAAGGCATCCCACTCGGACTCCCGACCAAGTTCTTCACCTCGTTTCCAGACTGGCGCTATGCACTTACTGAAGGCGAAAATCGCCAACGATGCTTTGTAACACATGTCACATTCAAAGGTGCATTAATCCAGTTGCCTGAGGCATATCGAGATCGTGTTGTAGAGACATTTCAAGAATTACGCAGGTTTTATCCGCCTGAAGAACACAGAATCGGCGATGGATACCTGTGGTTGCGCTCTAATGGGGTAGAATTCAAGTGTTCAGGAATGTTCTTCGATTCTGAACGAATTAAGGCAATCACAGTCCTTTTGTATGCAACTGCCGAGCTGATGGAGAAGCACCCCATTATGGAAATTCCCGAACAATCGGCTCCACGGGGTCGCTTGGCACCCCTTGATCATTGAACCGCTACATCCCATTAATAACATAGGAAAATAATTAGAAAATCAGAGGCAGCCGGTTTTGTGCGGTGGGAGTTGTGGTGTACGAAATAATATGGGGTGATGTGCTGGGAGTTGTTTCATTTATTCGCTAAATAGTTCAAATCAACGAGAGGAACAGACATGTGGGAACGGACAGATATAACAAGCTTACTGAATAAAACAGGAATTCATGGCTGGAAAGATTTAATTTACATTGTATTGCTTCTATTTATGCTTGGTTACTTTGCCTATTATTCTTTAAATGCAGTTTTTGTAGGGGGTATCTAAGGAACCTTTGGGGGACTCCCTTGGAAACATGAGGGGGAAGTAGCTGCTTTATTGCATTATGAGAAGTTAAAACATGAAAGTCCTTTAAGACAAACATAAAAAGTCGAGTAAAAGGCGAGTTTCCAACATGGCTTTGACCTGCCATAAAACCCGGCAGGTCAAAGCCATGCCCGTTAAGACCAGCGTGAAAGTTGCTGAGCGGAGAGCATCGCTGTTGGCGGTATCGGGTTTGTTGAACAGACAAAGTTCAGGCCTGGGATTATGGGTATGGGGAGAAGAATCGAAGAGCAAGAAGCTGACTTAAGTGTGTTGAGAGAGGAATTTGAACCTATATAAATACCGTTTTTGACCCTGAAAATGGAGGTTTAAGCCTGAATAATATCTACTTTTTGGATGTTTTGCCTGCGGATTCAGTAGATTAGTTTGGCCCGACCCCGAGCAGCCATCTATCTGGGGACATCCGCTTTATGTTTAACCGTTGGCGTAGGAGTAGGTGGGAACTTTTTCTGGAGCATTTCTAACTGTCGGGAGAAAAGGACCCTGAAAGTGCTGATATTGTGATTGCCTGGAACGTGAAAAACCCGGTCCTTCGGGAGAACAGTGGCCAACAGGGCAGGGCCATCCTTAGCCACCCAGTCTTCGCTGCCATAGCTCAGATAGATTGGAGGGTAGTGCTGCGGAGCTTTAGATTGTTCCTTTATGCAACTCCAGGTCAGACGCGTCCAGTCGCTTATGTCTGTTGATGTGGTGACATGTTTCCAGGCGGTAATCCCTCCGGCATCCTTGATTTCCTGAATCAATGAGTTCACACCGAGATAGGGGCTGATGAGTAAAACACCATCAATCTCTCTGGGATGGCTCTGCAGGTAGATAAGGCTACCGAGTCCCCCCATGGAAAATCCTGCAATCCATATATGCTTGTAACCCTTGCGCCGGGCAGGGGCGATAATGTCGGCTTGCAGTCGCGCCGCAAGGGTTTTATTTGTGTAGTAACCGAAATGAGTATCCGGAGCAACAATGTCAAAGGGGAGGCGGCGACTTCTGATCTCGTCTATGATGCCTTCCTCTTCGAAAACTGCATTGCTGCCGCCGAGACCCCGCAAGAGCACAAGAAGATTATCCGACCTCCCTGTCGCTTGCGCCGGATAATTCAGAGTATCAAGAGGGATTTTCGTGGTGACGGCACAACCAGAGACAAAAAAGTAGCAAACCAAAAGCGTGATGCACAACAGATGACGAAGAGATGTAAATTTCATGATGTTCCTGGTTCTAGGCGACCGGTAAACTTTGCCAAACGGCCACACCTTGGATAGAGGTTGCGCAGAGACGGCTACCACGGTCAATTTTTTCCCTTAATCATTATTTCAGTTACCAATTAGACATAAAAGCAACTAACGTGCCAGGAACAACAGGCGACTTGCATAGCACAACAACCTGATTACACGGGATATTTTTTTCAGTCAGAACCAGTGGTGAGCGGGAACCGTCACATGAATCAGTTCAACCAAGAATAACTGTCATATATGATGGATTGATTTTGGATTAAAAGTGGACCAAGTAAGAATAACAATCCGGCTATAAAAACATCAGCAGCTAACTCTGTCCGCAACCACCGCGCATTTTTTCCCGAGTACTTCAGGGCGATTCAGGTTGCAAGCCAACCCGACACTATGATAGGAAGAGTGCATGAGCGAAGAAAAAGTAGTCCCTGTAATTGAGCATCTCGTTGAACTGCGCAAGCGACTGGTAATTATCGTTATTGCCGTAATTGTCGGCATGGGCGTGGCCTGGAACTACTCCGGAGATCTTCTTAAATTTGTCGAAAAACCTTTGACCGGCAAGACTTATCTGACAGAGATCAAAAAGGATGTCTATCTCAAGGTCAAAGAACTTGCGCCGTCAATGTACGTCCGCTACAAGCTTGATCAGGAAATTAATGCCCCCCAGAAACAGCGCCCGCTTAACTACAGCGCTCCTCTGGAACCTTTCTTCATCCAGTGCAAGATTTCAATGCTCGCCGGTTTTGTCATAGCCCTGCCAATTGTTTTCTATCAGGTCTGGTTATTTATCGCTCCGGGATTGACCAGGCGCGAACGAAAAATGGTCGTTCCTTTTATCGTTGCCTCCTCGCTGACCTTCTGCATCGGTGCCCTGTTTTTTTTGATCATCATCTGGCCGGTTATTATCAATTTTTCCCTGTCATATGAAGCAGAAGGATTGCAAAGCTGGTTTAACATCAGCGCATACGTCAATTTCTGCCTGCGGCTTATTCTCATGTTCGGCCTGATTTTCGAGTTACCGGTACTGGCATTTATCCTGGCCCGGTTCGGGATAGTAAACTATCAGTTTTTAGCATCAAAACGGAAATACGCTCTATTAGCCAGTTCCATCATATCTGCATTTCATGCGGATTTGATAACCATGTTTGTCATTATGATCCCGCTCTATCTCATGTATGAAATAAGCATCTGGGTAACATTTATCTTCGGCAAAAAGAAAATCCGGGTCGAGGAAGAACTCCCAGCAGAATCATAATAAAACAATATGATAAACCTGTGTCAACAGCAAATAGACTTGTCCGGTTTTGTAGCAAATGAATTGTCCGCTTTTGGAAGTGGATGAGAAAGCAGCGGAGGGCGGAGCCCGAAGCAGCTTTCTCATTGGCAAGCGGCGGACAGTTACGCTGCCTGCCCCGGTAGAGCGTCCTCAACTGATGCCTTCTTCTTGCCAAAAGCCAACGCCACCCAAATGCTTATCTCGTACATAAGATAGAGCGGGATCATAATGACAAACATGGTTATCAGATCAGCATGAAAGGCCGAT